>CAZAVR010000443.1:0-3936 GCA_964488435.1 uncultured Cytophagales bacterium
GAAATTCATGGAAACGGGTAGCTTTTTCCAGCCATAAGAGAAGAACAGCCCGGGAGAAAAAATTTCTTTGAGCATGATTTTGGCCACATCTTCACTTTCATTTTTAAACCTGAAGGTAGCTACCGCACCGATGTCTATAAGCGAGGGGAAGATGCTGATGCTCCCTATCTTTCTCCAGTTTCCCCAGCTGAACGCAATTCCAATAGGGGCTGAGACGCCGTATACACCGTCTCCGTTGATTTCTACACCGCCATACAGACCGAGATAGGAATTAAGTGCAAGGTTAAAATGAGACCGCCGTTTGATCATAGCCGAACCCGAGGGCAGGGCATAGGTTTCGATCACAGTGGCTACCTCATCGGCGTTTTCAGCTGAGAGCAAGGCAGCCATAAAACCGCCATAGTGGGAAAGCCAGGTTAGCGCGGAACGATCCGGAGGGTAGGCACTGAGAAATGCGTCAATGGCTTCTTTTTGGGCCGGATAAAGCGTCGGATATTTTTGTGCGCGCTGTGTATCGTCAAGTCTCATCAGATCCGCATAAAGCCCGATTACATCCAGATTTTTCCACGTTCGGCTGTCCGCACGCTTGAGCGATTCCAAAATAGGGGTTCCAAGATTTTTAAAGGCTGCGATTTCCCCTTCCCCTTGCGGTGCCACCAGCTGATAGAGGGCGATCACATTAAAAAGGGCACTGCTGTATTTCTTTTTAGTGATATGCGCAATCAGGCTATTGCTGTTTTTAAAGAAGGGGATAAATTTTGCCTCAAAAAACCGGATGTCGGTTGAGTTCGGCGCAATCAATTTCATGCACGTGGTGGCAGTACTGAGCAATGAGGTTACCGCATCTACATAGCTCGTGACGGTTTCCAGTCCGGGCTTTTTATCTTCACTGTGGGTAGCTATGAGTAGGTTCAGACGACTGGTTTGTGCGGAGATTGCTTGCAGCGCAGGTAGAAAATGCGTGAAGTTTTCTGCCTTCAGAAGTTCCTGGTAAAGATTTTCATCTTCTTTCCGTATCATTTCAAGGGACAGGCCGATGAAATATTGAAGCCAGGTCCCGTCGCTGCTCATTGTCTGGAATTGTTTCCTGTTAATCCAGTAGGAAGTGTTCTCGCTTGTTCCTTGATCCCTCAGCGCTTCCGAAAATGTCTTCAACATCTTAAAGGATTGCAGAGCCCTTGGCCCGAAGCCTTTCAGATCGGTATCGTCAAGTGTGGCCATAATATTCCCCGGGTGATCTTTGTCTCTTAGCCCGATAGCGATTTTTGCACTGGTTCTGATTCCGGAGGCCAGGTCTTCGTGCTTTTTGAAATAGTCCGGATGATTGTCGATGATTTTGGTCAAATGATCGGGTAATGCCTCAAAATCGCTTTCAAAATTTTCTCTCAGGGTCGACAGGTACCGTTCATACTGATAGATTTCTTCTCCCACGAGGTAGAGGGTGGCTGTGGTCCTTGGAAACAATACTTTGACATCGACCTGCCTGTCGAGCTCTTTTTTGAAATGGTCAAAAAAAGCAATCGTTAACTCTTCTTTGGCGCGTTTAACCATAAATTTGGCCAGGCCGTCTGCATATTTCGTGACGTCAAGACCACCAGGTGAGGAGCTGCCGGAGCTTTGTCCGGAACCGAAAAGCTGTCCCGATTGCGGATCATCTCTGATTATTTTCGTGTACGCAGGAAGAAATTTATTGGTATGGTTTCCGGTAATCCCGTATTTCTTCAGAATGAGATTGACGACTTCAGGATTTTTTTCATGGTCTTTCAGCGCTTTGGCATCGAAATAGGCTTGTGGAAGCTTCGGATCTAAATAGGCATTGGTCTTTGATTCGGTTTGATCTGTTTTTTCGTCGGCAGGTTTTGTTGGGTCAGCAGTTTTGTCTTCAAAATACAATTCATAAACCTTGTTATTCCCGGTATAGATCAGTTGAAGCGGGTTATCGCTGCTGCCGGAAGAGCCTGCCGTCACAGAAAAAGTGGATTGAGAGGCCGCATCCATTTTTATGGTGACGCGTTGGTCAGCAACTGTTAGTACACTCCCTCCAATTTTGATGACTTTTGTAGCATCGAAGTGGAGCAGTTGGATCTTCACTTCGCCGGGCATTTGAAAAGTGTCTTTTTTCAGGGAAACGTCATCTTTAAGGTTCCATGTCTGAGAGAAACCAGCGTGAAAGGAAAAGAAGCAGAGCCATATAGTCCACCGGATAGGTTTCATGTCAGATAAGTTTTAGTTGTAGCGCTTCCATAATATCGGTGAGTTTAACACCAAAGGAGTACTTCTTGTGATTGATCTCCGCAGCCCCGATCAGAATCGCTACCGGCTGGCCGTCCATTGTTTCAATCAGCGCCCCCGAATCTCCGGCTTCCGTGATGAATGCATCGTAATCCGGGTATTTGCCGAATCTGATCAGGTTGCGGAACGGAAGTTTAGGGTGGTTCGCGGGTCTGAAAGTGTGGTTGTAGAAGGCGTGCGTAAGTTTTCCATATTGATATCCGCGGGTCGTGGCCACCCGGAGATCCAGTGTTCCCTGGTGTATGGAATCGACTTCCAATGGTTTTTTTAAGACGGGCAAAGCGAGGGTCCCCAGCCGGATGGAACTGGTAACCAGCGCATCCGGGATATCAATTGCGGCGGCATCAATGTAGGAGCTGTAGATTCGGTTGCCGATATAGCCGAGCTTTTTATCTATGGTTTGAATGGAGTTTTCTACAAGGTAAATCGCTTCATCGGAGGATTGTTCGGAAATCAGGACGTTGAAGTCTCTTATCGATTGATGGGCGCAAGTCAGAATAGCTTTAGACTTGGTTACGGTGTTGTACACGATGCCGGCCGGTGTGCCGCATTGATTGGTTTTGGGATGAAAAATGTGTCCTGGTTTGGGAATGATGTCTTCCGAAAGGACTCCGACTTTTCCCGGCACGATGTTGATGAATACTTTATGAACGACGCCCCGTATGTCAACCGAAACCTGTCGCGGGATTTTTCCTGGAACAAATTCGTTTTCATCCACCACGATCTCAATACCTTCTTCTGATCGGCCCGCAACAGAGATCACCGCTCTGTTCACACCCGCTACGCCAGCCAGGCTCTCCCAATATCGACGGTGGTCGCTTAGTGCTTTTTCCACGTGGTCGTGGATGTCGGTATACATACCGTCTCTTTTTGCTTTGGCGGATAGTACGGACAGCGTTGGAGGGGTCTCTTTTTCTTCTGGTTTCACGCCTGCTGAACGGATAGCGACGAGACGCTTCAGCAAATCAAACCAGAAATTGGCACCCAGCGATAAAGCTAATGCAGAAAGGACAATTCCCCAGAAGGTCGATTTCCAGAACGCGAATACTTCACCAAACACACATTTGATCCGATAAAAAAATCCCGGTTCAACCGTAAAAACCAAAGGTGTGATGGCATCAATATCTTTGACGTCTATAGACAGGATGTTTTCATGAAAGAGTTCGCTGACGGGTTCCAGAACAGCCTTTTTGTAGTCGGCTTGGAGGAGATAATATTTTTCAATCTTAGCCTTTAGCTCACTTCCGCTTGTCCCGTGTGTACCAATCGCTTTTTTCGCGACAGCGATCGAATCCAAAAGGGTATTGGATTTGCTCAGGATCTCCTTCACCTGCATTATTTTTGAACTGTCTTTTAGCAAGACTGTTTTTTGTTCGCCATCAAAATCCCAGCCCTGCGCCAGTAAAAACTCCGCTTCCCGTGCATCGCGGAAAGCTTTACCATAACTTTCGCTGATCATATTGAAATAGGCAACACTGTCTGCGGAGGCCTGCATCCAGGCGGCGACGGATTCATTGCCTTTTGCAGCGTCGCTGGCCAGTTGGACCATGTCCCGGCGTACCGCGGGGTTGCTGGAAAGGATATTGACGATCCGGAACGTGTCCACGTGTAAGACCACGCAAATCAGAAATCCTATCCAAAACA
>CAZAVR010000444.1:0-3932 GCA_964488435.1 uncultured Cytophagales bacterium
GAACTTTCGGAAAGTGAAAATGCGCGTTTCATAGAGCGGGATGACCAGAGTCAGCATAGGATTATGGAGGAATATCTGGAAAAATTTCAAAAATTGAAATATCACGCTTTCGGGGAGTTTCTCTGCTATTTCATCCGAATGTATATCTATGATAAAAAATGCAGCCGGATCTCCAACGGTAAAATAGCTAAATTAATAAATGACGGAGACGAACGTGCGTCTTTTGAACTTGCCATTCCCTATCGTTACTTTCAATTGCCAACAACGGAGGAAAGTGTGAAGAAGCAGGGCCGTCAGGCTTTTGATGCGGTTAGGTATAACCTGTTCAAGCGTGACAAGAAGCATTTTTTGCAGTTAGGTTTTTTAACAGAGAAGGAGTGGGGGGAAAGGGAAAAGGAGGCGAAGAAAGTGATCGGGGACGATAGGTATGTGGTTTCATTCAGTATCGAAGATATTTTTTGACCGGAAAAGGCATGGCACTTACAAAAGAGAAAATAGAGCAGCTTCAAAAATATTTGGGTAATATGCTGGACCCAAAGGAAGCGGCAGATTTTGAGTTGGAGATTCTCCGTGACGAAGCGTTGTCGGATGCCTATAATTTTATGGAAAAGGAAAGATCTTTTCTGAACAGGGTTTCGCGTGTCAGGGAGGTCGGTGAGCAACATGCCCAACCGGTGACTGAAACTCCGGTGAGAAAGCTAAGCCGTATCCGTTCTCAGTGGCTCTACGCCGCAGCCGTGTTATTGCCGGTGCTTATTGGCTTCGGTGGTTATTTTAAATATCAATCCGACATTGCAGGTATGGAGGGCATTCATAGCGTATACGCGCAAACTATGGGTGCCGGAGATGAATCGGTTTGTAGTGAAGGGCAGACCACTGAAGCATGTATACACTTCCTGGAAGGTCGGAAGGCTCTCAAAAACAAAGAGTATGATCGTGCTGTGACTTCATTAACAGAAGCGCTTGAATTGGCCGGCGACGATATGCTTGTGGAACAGTCGGCCTTTTTCCTTTCTGCCGCTCATTTGCTTAACGGGAATCCAGAGGAAGCCATAAGGATACTGGATGGAAGGAAACGGTGGACGCATCCGTATGCGGTAAAGATGCTACGTGAAAAAGCAGAAAACTGGTGGTGGTGAGACGTAGTAACAGAGTCGGATACCGCGGGCTGAATTTAAGAATAGTAGTCGGCTTGCTGTTTTTCGCCGGACAGTGTATGGCGGCTATCTCTTCGGCGAAAGAACCGGAAAAGGTTGCGTTTATAGTGAAAGTATCTGCTTATCAAAACGCCAGGTTTAATCTGCCTACCTCACAGGATTTGAACGTATTGAGAAGGTCCCTTATTTTACAGGGTTTTAGTCCGTCTAATATTATTACGTTGGAGAATGAAGGAGCGACGGCGAAAAATTTTACTCGAGCTATTGAAAAGTTTATAGCGACCAAAGTCAGGGAGGGCGCCATTGTTTTCATTGCACTTTCAGGGCATGGCGTTCAGCTGCCGGATATTGACGGCGATGAGCAATTGGAAGCCGGACGGTGGGGGAACAAGATAGATTCACTGGACGAGGCGTTTGCCTGTTACGATATCAATTCTCTTGATAAGCCCCGGATAGGATTTGTTCTGGATGATCAACTTGGAAATTATTATTTGCAGATACAAAAGAAAATCAAAAAAAAAGGGCATTTGATGGTTGTCAACTCTACATGTCATTCATTTTCTCTGGCTAAAAGCGGCGTTGCCGGGGGAGGGGCAAAGCAGGGCACGGCGGGAGGCAGTGATTTTCGTATGGATCTGCCCAACACTAATCTCCGCGATCTCGGAACTATGATTTCAATTGGTGCTGTCGAAGATGACCGGGGGCGTGTAGGAACAAATGCAGGAACGCAAGTGAGTTTATTGGTAAGAAGTATTGCCAGTGCCTTTCGCTGGCTCCGGAAAAACTCAAGCTACAATGACTTCTATCACGATATTCTCTTTGATTTCCATCTTCAGAAGTCTGAATGGAACGAAAAGTTTCCTACGCCTGGTTTGTTCGTCAATGGATCCGGTGCCGGGCTGAATAAAACGCTTGGCATGCCTTTATTTGGAGGGCATTTTAAAACAGCACAGTCCAGCGTTATGACTTTTCTGGACCGGAATCTCCTTACGAAATATTCGCTCGGAGGGCAAAGCAAATCGGGAGGAGACCAGATCTTTATAGGCGATGGCTATTTTTCCGGGATAACCAAAGGTATGAAGATTGTATTTGAGTCCCCGGATCACCAAGTTACGGGTGTAGTGCAGCGCGTAGACAGTACCTGGTCAGAAGTTGCTTTACCCGAGACGCTCAAGGATGATGCAAGAAAGTACCTTATTGATCTTCCTGAATTGTCGCGCCGGGTATCTCGCCACACTTTATTTTACGTGGATAGCTCGGTTCCGGAGACAGTTACGGCTGCTGTGAAAGACTGGGTGATCATAGAGAAAGATAGTACCCGGGCGCATATTTCGGTGATCGGCCGGGGTGGGAGTAATCTGCGGCTTTGCGTTAGAGGCATGCCTGGATTGAGCGATGGATGTGAGCCTTTCGATGAAGTGGAAGCCGTACAAAAAATCCGTCAGTTGGCAGTATTGCGTATTTTGAAATCTATGGAACGGGAGACGTCTCATGTGTCGGTCTGGATGATGCCGGCAAAGGTGGAAAGGTATTCGTTGCAGAAGAAACGAAACCTGGAGAAGCAGGAGGAGGCGAAGGACGGCGATCTGGATATCAGGTTGCGAAATCTCGAAGCGTCTGAGTCGGCGGTTAGGTTTAAATACAAAGACCTGCCGTCTCATGCCGTATATGATACAGTGTCATCAGGTATGGCCATTGGAATGAGACTTCGGGATTATGTGGGCAGCCAGGAAAAATGGTATTATAACTATGTGGACGTCACGCCTGATTTGCAGCTTACTCCCGATGGTCAAAACCATGTTCGGCGTTTGGGGACGCAGCTGGCGATGGTCCTTCCAGCCGATAGACACATGTCCCCGGAGAAGCAGGGGTATTTTCTGGCCAGGGGTTCCCGCGAGTCTGATACAATAAAAGTTTCAGCATTTTATCCGCCGTTCGGTCTTGAGGAAAATTGCCTGATATTCAGCACTGAACCCCATAATTTTTCAGACCTGATCAATGGCGTGACACCCCCGTCTCATGAACAATTGTCAAAAATTGCCTGGACGAGGTTTTTGCCTTACTATATTTTGCCTGACAGGAGGAAAGTAAAAACAGAGTAAGTTTATTTACCATACCGGGAAATTGTTCGAATAGTTGAAAGTCCTGATTGTCGATTTTTGATTTTCGCCTATAGTCTGTGCATTTCTCTCCACCACTTCGGGAAGATACTCAATCAATTCAAACAGGGAAACCCGCCCGTTTTTGCCCTTCTCTTTGTATATTTCGCTGATCGCCTGCTTAAGCGAATACGTGAACACGCCGTTAGCGAGTTTTGGAAGTTCAAAAGAAGCGGAAGCGGCAGAAGATGATGCAATCACGGTTGTGCCCGACTTCTCGCGGAGGTCGTAATAAAAATCTTTTACTGGTTCAAAACTATCTGGTATACGGTCACATCCACATTGAGTTCCGGGGGCGCTCCCGATTTTGGAGTTGGACACTCCGGTTACGCCCGGTCCTTTGCCATCTGCCTTTCCGGCAACGCGTGCTTTGGTATCTCCCTCTCCGGTGTAGCAGGCGTCAAGCGCTAGCAGTTTCCTTCGTGCAGGAGAGCTGGATATGAGGCTTTCCAGAGCGCTGATCGAAATACCCTTTTCGAACGCATCAGCCGGGGTGCTATGCGTGGCAATGAAACCATTTTGTCCGTGAGACGAAACCAACACCATGATCTGATCGTCTATATGGGCATTCTTGAAAGTTTCTGTTGCTTTCCGGAGATTTTCTAAATTGAAATCC
>CAZAVR010000445.1:0-3930 GCA_964488435.1 uncultured Cytophagales bacterium
GTAGCGAAGGCAAGTAAATTGTTTGGTGCAGCACCACTTACAGTAGAATTTGATGCGCGAGAATCCAGAGACCATGATACTGGAGATATGTTGACTTTTGATTGGAAAATAGGTAGCAAAAAAGCAAAAGGGGCTCTTCAGAAACATACGTTTACGAGGCCCGGGGTTTATAATGTGCTTCTTACAGTAAACGACCAAAATGGAGGAAAGGGCTTTGCTACTGTAGAGATCAAAGTTGGAAATACGCCGCCTCAGGTCGAGATTCAAACCAAAGCCAATCGCAGTTTTTACTGGGATGGGGGAGAGCTCGACTACCAGGTGCGGATCAGAGACGTGGAGGACAAGGCGATCAGTCCGGCAAGGACCCGTGTTAGTTTTGATTATCTCCCGTTCGGCAAGGATCTTGCCAGTGTGCTTTCCTCTGCATCGAAAGGTAATCTTCGGTTTGCATCTACGGAAAAATTGTATGCTTCATTGGACTGCAAGGCTTGTCACACGTTGGATACCAAGTCCATCGGGCCTACTTTGAAGGAGATCTCAGCGAGATACCATGGAAAAGAAGGGATGATTGCCAAACTGGCCGATAAAATCATCAACGGGGGCAGCGGAAGCTGGGGTACATATCCCATGCCCCCACATGTGGATTTGCCGAAGAAAGATGCGGAGAGTATCGCAGAATATATTCTCTCTCTGAGCGAGCAGCATGAGAATATCCCCCTCAGTGGCCGCCTGAAGTTGGCCGACCATAAAGGAAAAGGAAAAGAGGGCGCTTATGTGTTACAGGCAGAGTATACAGATAAAGGCGCCAACGGCATAGAACCTCTGAAATCGGCCGCCCGGCTTGTGCTGAGAGATCCGCTTATCCAGATGGAAGACTATGATGAAGGCAATGTGGGCGTCACGATCGCTACCGTTAACACGGGCTATGTGTCATATATTACCAATATTACGGACGGAAAATATACCCGGTTTAACCAGATAGACCTTACCCATATCCGGAAAATAAAAATGAGACTACAGGAGCAAGGAGCCGGAGGGATTGTAGAGGTACGTTTGAATGGGAAAACAGGTCCTTTAATCGGCTCTTTGGAGATACCTTCAGGGAAAGTGTCAGACCCGAAAACAGAATGGAAGGAAAAAGACATTCAGATAACCCCGGGCAATGGTTTGAAGGATTTGTATTTTGTTTTTAAGAATACAACAGCAAAGGGGGGATTATTCCGGATAGATTGGATATCTTTCGAAAGGTAGATACCTGCCGACAAACCTGTTAAAAGTGTCAGGGAGGTGTTAATTTTGTTCTAAACTTTGGTTATTAATCGGTAAGATGATTGCTCTTTCAATTAACTTTCAGAAAATACTACGTACCGTTCTGGTTTTCGGAATCACTTTTATGGCTGTAGAAACGATGGCGCAAAAAGGCTTGAAATACAATAGGGTAATTGCCCATCGCGGAGCATGGAAGAATACGGATACACCTCAGAACTCCATCGCTTCTCTCAAAGAAGCCATTAAACTGGGATGTTACGGAAGTGAATTTGATGTGCACTTGTCGGGAGATTCCGTAGTGTACCTTAGTCACGACCACACCATTCAGGGCGTAGCTCTTGAAAAAGCGACGACGGCCGAGATAGAAAAAATCAGACTAAAGAACGGTGAGCCGCTTCCGACGTTGGAGGCCTTTTTAAAGGCAGGAAAAGGACAGAAGTCCACACGGATGGTGCTGGAAATCAAGGCCTCACAAATCAGCAAGGAGAGGACATTGGCCCTGACCAGATTATGTGTAAAGATGGTCAGCGACATGAAGCTAAAGAAAATCGTTGATTACATCAGTTTTGACTATGATGCCTGCAAGCTTATCGCCCAGCTTGACCCCAAAGCCAATATTGCTTATCTGACGGGGGACAAGGCACCGGCGGTTGTGGCTGCTGATAAAATTAACGGCCTGGATTACAATCAGGCAGTTTATAGGAAAAATGAGAACTGGATCAAGGAAGCGAAGGACCTTGGACTGACGATCAATGTATGGACTGTTAACAGCAAAGAAATGATTGCATGGTATGTAGATCGTCAGGTGGATTTCATTACAACAGATGAACCGGAGTTGTTACTGGACATTGTGAAGAAGAAGTAACTCGTCTCAAATTAAAATATCAGAAAGGGTGTGCACATACAATGCACACCTTTTTTTTGCTTGTATCCCCCTTTTTTGCCAGGTGAGTGAAAAATTTCCTGCAAATATTGGTATACTTAATATTTGATAATATATATTTACCACAAATAAATAAATTATAATATAAAGGTGGCTGTTTAGGCTGTTATAATTACTCAAGGATGCTTTTAGAAAACTATGCGGGCTTGTACCGTGACGCGCTTTTGAATGATGTGGTACCGTTTTGGATGAAGCATTCGCCAGATACCAGTTTCGGTGGATATTTTACTTGTCTGGATCAGACGGGGGGTGTTTTTGATACGGATAAATTTGTCTGGTTGCAATGCAGACAGGTGTGGTGCTTTGCGATGTTGTACAACAAAGTGGAACGGAAGCAGGAATGGTTGGACATGGCTGTTCAAGGTGCGGAGTTCTTAAAAAAGTATGGGCGGGACGAAAAGGGAAACTGGTATTTTTCATTAACACGAGAGGGGTTACCTTTGATGAACCCGCACAGCATCTTTTCAGATTGCTTTGCGGCCATGGCTTTCGGGCAGCTTTTTGTTGCCACAGATAATGTAGAGTACAGGGATATTGCGCGTCATACTTTTCAGAATATTCTGGAAAGAAAAGACAACCCTAAAGGAATTTATAACAAGGCTTACGGGCAGACGCGTCCGTTGGAAGGATTCGCCTTGCCGATGATACTTTGTAACCTGGTGCTTGAGCTGGAGACTTTGCTTGATCCGGCACTTGTACAGTCCACGATCTCCCATGGGGTTGATATGGTGATGAATAAGTTTTACAAAAATGAGCTGGGGCTTATCCTGGAAAACGTATCTCCGGATGGTTCTTTTTCAGATTCTTTCGAAGGAAGGCTGGTTAACCCGGGACACGGACTGGAGGCGATGTGGTTTCTGATGGACCTGGCTGAAAGACAGCAAAACCCGGTGCTGATGCAGCAGGCGGTGGACAGGACGCTCCGTATCCTGGAGTATGGATGGGATAAAGAGTTCGGAGGAATTTTTTACTTCCTGGATGTAAAAGGAAACCCGCCGCAGCAATTGGAATGGGATCAGAAGCTGTGGTGGGTACATATCGAAACGATGATCAGTCTTTTGAAGGGCTTTTTACATACGGGGGACCAACGATGCTGGAGCTGGTTTGAAAGGGTTCATGCGTATACCTGGAGTCATTTTCCTGATCAGGAGCATGGTGAGTGGTTTGGGTATCTTAATCGCCAGGGAGAGGTGCTGCTTCCGTTGAAAGGGGGCAAGTGGAAGGGATGCTTTCATGTACCGAGGGGGCTGTTTCAGTGTTGGAAGACACTGGAAGCCATACAAGAGAAAAATAAACAGGGGATCAGCGTTTCATAAAAATAAAATTATCTGACAGATCATGGCACAAGTACCGTTTCAACCAACTTCACTGACCGATGATGCCTCCGAGCATCATAAAGGCAGGTATGTTTTGGCATTGGTCTGCTTGGGGGCGTTGTATTTTATGATGGGTTTTATTACTTGTCTGAATGATACCCTGATCCCGTTTTTTAAGAAAGGCTTTCAATTAACCTATTCCGATTCAGCGCTTGTTCAGTTTTACTTTTTTGTTACCTATGGACTCATGGCGGTGCCCGCAGGAAGAATAGTGGCGCGTGTAGGTTATAAAAAGGGGATGATTGCCGGGTTTTCTGTCGCAGCAGCCGGCGCTTCTTTGTTTGTTCCCGCGGCTTTTATGAACGAGTACTTTGTTTTTCTGGGGGCGTTGTTTGTATTGGC
>CAZAVR010000446.1:0-3922 GCA_964488435.1 uncultured Cytophagales bacterium
TCGTGGACCAGTTTTCAAAAATGACGTCCTGCCAGCGCACCGTGTCCAGGGGGGAATAAGGTAATAGCTGGTTGTTGAGCCGAAATTCCGTTACATTGTAGACACCGCTTGCACCGGCAAGGGCTGGTGTGCTCGGTTCCTTCTGCAAAGGATCTTTAGAGAAAAAGTGATTATCCATCCTGATATAGAAGAAAAGTACCACATAGACAGCAATTATGCTGTATTTGACTACACCTGAAACATAAAGCTGCCACTTTTGGGGGAAAGACGGAGCCCATTCCTTGTCGGGTACGTCACGTTCCAAAACGAGCAGGTTCCAGATATGCGGGATGTGGTATGCCAGTAAAAACAAAGAGAGAATTACAAAATAGGCACTATAGAGATGTACTCCGCCATCATAAGCGTGGTTGGCATAAGCGATATTGAACAAAACCCCGGCCGTAAAAACGGCTCCCAAAGCCGTGGTTTTTCGGGAAAATAAAAGCACTCCGCCAAAGATCTCTACGAAACCCAGAAAGACCTGATACCAGGTCACCAGTCCTACAGAATTCCAGTAGTGCTGTTTCGCGAGAATATCTCCAAGATGGGTATTGAAAACACTCAGCGAGGGATAGGGCATTTGGGAAGGGAATAGTTTTACATAGCCAAAAGAGATGATTCCGACAGCAATCCGGTAGCGTACGACTACCCGAAGCCAGTAGTAAAGTGTGGTATAGTCTTTCCTTTTCTGATCTAAAAAAGTCCAGACTATTGCAACAGTAACCGATCCTAAAAGGATGACGCCCCAAATGGCATAACTGGCAATGCCCCATCTGCCGCTTTCGGTGTCAATTTTATAGAATCTGGGTGAGTATCCGGCAATTTCATACAAATCGCGGTAATTCATGTGAAGCCAGTTTACTTCAAAAAGCCGTTCGACCCAATCCCAGCTTGTAGGCAGGGCCATTGTCATAAAGAACAGGAAGGCTATGCGGAATATGAATTTTTGCCATCCCGTCCATGGTGCATTACCTTCCACGCCGGCAGTGGCGGGGCTACTTTGATTTAATACCGGTAACTCATTTGCAGTGACAGACATATCTTATTAAACATTTAAAATGTAATATCATGATTCAAATGTGCTTAGAGGCTGACCGGCTTTCGGCGACCTTCGAACAGCAGGTATTTCTTGTTTATTCTTTCCAGAACGGCATAAATAGAATCCCGGCTTTCGGTGATGCCCGACAAAATAATTGTCGAATCATCTAACTTTTTGTAGTGCAATGAAAATGTCCAATCCGGCTGGTTTTTATTTGTGAGTGAAATGATGTGATTCAGAGAATCCGTTTCATAACTAAAGAAGTGTCGTCCGCCATTGCCTGTTTGCTCATAATTCCCATCGAAACGATCCTGAGTGGGTAGTGTTGTATTGATAGAAACCGGTTTGTTTATTTTGATGCTCAGTGTATTCCATTTTTCAAAAACCACGTTTTGCCATCTGTCCGGATTTTGGGTCGAGTAGGCAATAGCCCGATTATTTAGTTTAAACTCCCTGACATTGTAAAATCCGTCAGCTTTGGCTAGTCCGGGATTACGAGGATTTACATAGGGGGCTGTTCGGTAAGTCTGATACGTGGTAAGCCCAAACAGAAAGATGACGAGCAGAAAGCCGTATTTAATAACAAGCCTCCCGGACGACTGCCAGTCTTTGGTAAAAGCAGGCTTGAACTTATTCGCAATTGCCGGCTTGGAAGAAATAAACAAATAGTATAAACGCGGCGCATCATAGGCTAGTAAAAAAAGAGAAACAAACAGTAAATAAGTACTATACACGTGATCGCCTATATGATAAGCGAAATTGGCCGCCACTACATTGATGATAAAAGTCGCAATCAGAGCTGCCCCAATGGTTGCCGTCCGGCGACATAACAGAAGTAACCCCCCAAGAATTTCAATCAGGCCGAGCGATGACTCGTAATGATTGGAAGCCAGGCCGGTGGTGAGGTAATAGATTTTCCAGGCATAAAAATCTCCGTAGTTGGTATTCAGCTCACTGAGCGTAGGTGGGGGGATCTGCAAAGGGAAAAGTTTGATAAGGCCATAAGCGATGATGCCAATCGCCAGCCGGTATCTTAAAATAACCCTCAGGTAATAATATAAAAGGTCGTAGTTTTTGGTTTTACGGTCAGTGAAGCTCCATACGACAGCGCCTGCTAAAGCCAGTAAAAATGCGACTCCCCAATTGGCAAAACTGGCAAGGCCCCAGGAAGACAATGCCGTTTCTGGAAAAAACTGTGGCGAATACCTGGTGAGGCTAAGTACCTGATACAGGTCGGGATGGAGCCAGTTGATAGAAAAAACGGTTCTATAGAATTTCCAGTCCAAAGGCACCGTCTGAATGATAAAGAAAACAAAGAAAAAACGGAATGTGATTTTTTGTCTTTTTGTCCAATTGCTGACTGGCGTGTTAATTTCTGGTAAAGCCATACTGATTTTGTATTTTTTTGAACTCATTGATTCCTGACAAAATTCTTTGCGCTATTGATTTACTCAGGAACAATCACCGTGACCCCACCGCGCTTTGTGATCACGGGATATTGCTTGTCAATCCGATCCAGAACGACCCGGATCGAATCATTGAATTCGTTGAGGCCTGATAAAATGATCCGCTTCTCGCTTGTTTTCTCGTAATGCAGAACCTGCTTTTCGTGCTTGTACTCTGCGTTTTTATTTTGTAAATAGAGAATCTGCTTTTCTGGGTCTATCTTATAGTAATAGAAGTGTGGGCCAGCCAATCCAGCGTTTTCCCAGCCACGTTCAAGGTCTGGTTTTACACCACCTTTTACATTGTCGAGTGAGGGGCCGTTACTTTGATCAATCTTTTCAGGACGGTTCAGTTTGAATGTAAGTGTCGCCCATTTTTCAAAAGCAGCATTTTGCCATCTGACTGTATCCAAAGGAGAGTATGGCAGAATCTTATCGTTCAATTTAAATTCAGAAACATGGTAATAACCCGGCGCCCCTGCTAATGCCGGAGCTTCCGGCAACCGGTATTTTAAATTTCCCGACGCGTGCAGGTAGAAGCTCAAGCCGACAAAAATCCCCAGGCCAATTGTTTTTAGTGTCAGACGGCCATATTTTTGCCAGTTTTTATCTAAAACGGGGTAGAAGTGAACAACGGCAACATCTTCTTCTTTTACAAATAACTTCCAGATATACGGGAAGTCGTACCACAAAATCATTGCTCCCAAAATAGCGTAGGTAAAACTTGAAATATGTACGCTGCCATCATAAACATGGTTGGCAATGGCGATATTACCTAAAACGACCAGGGTGAGCGCGCCACCCAGCGCAGTGGTTTTTCTGAAAAGCAGAAGTCCGCCGGCTAGCACTTCCGCGAAACCCAAAAACGATTCGTAATTTGGAACAATACCTACCGACTGCCAGTATAGTTTTTGCTCCTGCATATTGATTAAAGCCGTGTTAAGTAGATTTGTAGGCGGCCAGACCATTTGCATCGGGATCAATTTTCGAAAACCCCACGCTATCAGCGAAAAACCTACCTGATAGCGAATGAGCACACGAATCCAATAGTAGAGATTGCGATACGCTTTCTTCCCACGGTCAAAATAAGTCCATAGTGATCCGATAGCGACCGAAATAAAAAGCAGTGCGGTGATATTGGCATAACTCGCAAGCCCCCATTTACCACTTTCAGAGCTGATCGTAATGATCCTGGGTGAGCCCATTTCTGCTGTGAATGCATAAAGCATTTGCCAATGCAATTGAGACCAATTGTAATTGACCAGGTTTTCGTACCAGTGGGGGTTGGTCGGACCGCTTAAAAAGAGCGCAAATACGAAAAACACGCGAAACGCGAACTTCTCGTAATTCTTCCATTCCTGTGATTCTCCCAGTGTTCCTGAATCGGAAATTCTTTCAT
>CAZAVR010000447.1:0-1283 GCA_964488435.1 uncultured Cytophagales bacterium
GCGAGAAACAGAATCCGGAGGGTTTTTGAAAGGGACGCGGTCGTCTCGTCTAAGGTTCGCAAGGGGAAGCAGGAGGAAGCGGCAAAATACAAGGACTACTTTGATTTTTCGGAGCCTTTAAAGCGGATACCTTCCCATCGCCTGCTGGCGCTGAGAAGGGGAGAAGAGGAGGGTTTTCTGAGTATAGATATTTCTCCTGACGAGTCATTATCCCTGGAGCAGCTGGACAGGCTTTTCCTGAAAGGAGCTTCGGCATCTCAGGATCAGGTGGAGCAGGCGATTACGGATGGATATAAGCGCTTGCTTAAGCCATCCATAGAGACTGAGTTTTCAAACCTGTCGAAGGAAAAAGCAGATAAAGAAGCCATCCGGATTTTTTCTGAAAACCTGAGACAATTGCTCATGTCATCACCGCTGGGTCAGAAAAAGGTGTTGGCGCTGGATCCCGGTTTCAGAACGGGCTGTAAAGCGGTTCTGCTCGATCAGCAAGGCAATCTGGTTGGAGATATGGTGGTGTTTCCTTTTGAAAAGGCGGCTGACTCCAAAAGGAAGCTTTCGGACTGGATCAGGGTGTTCGGGGTAGAGGCGATTGCTGTAGGTAACGGAACAGCGGGAAGAGAAACGGAGGAGTTTGTAAGAGGTCTGCTGTCAGAGCTTCGTATGGAGGCTGCTGTTGACGTATTTATGGTCAGCGAGCAGGGAGCCTCTATCTATTCTGCGTCTGCTTTGGCCAGAGACGAGTTTCCGGATAAGGATGTTACTGTGAGGGGAGCAGTATCTATAGGACGCAGACTTATGGATCCGTTGGCCGAACTTGTTAAGATCGATCCGAAATCCATTGGCGTTGGGCAATATCAGCACGACGTAAATCAGACGTCGCTCAAAGATTCCCTCGATACCGTCGTTGAGAGCTGTGTGAATACAGTCGGGGTCAGCCTGAATACTGCCAGCAAGCACCTGTTGAAGTACGTTTCCGGTCTGGGTTCTTCATTGGCTCAGAACATCGTAGACTACCGGTCGCAGAACGGTAACTTTACCAGTCGCAAGCAATTGCTGAAAGTGCCCCGTCTGGGTGGTAAGGCTTTTGAGCAGTCTGCCGGTTTTTTGCGGATTGAAAATGCAGATAACCCTTTGGATAACAGTGCAGTGCATCCGGAAAGTTACCCCATCGTGGAGCAGATGGCCAAAGATATAGGGGTTCCGCTGAAAGAATTCCTGCAAAGCCGCGATTTGCGTAAGCACATAGAAATAAAAAAGTACGTCTCCGCTACGGTAGGGCTTCC
>CAZAVR010000447.1:1293-3893 GCA_964488435.1 uncultured Cytophagales bacterium
AAAGCCGGAAGACCTCCGTGTGGGTATGGTGCTGCCTGGCATCGTTACCAACATCACAGCTTTTGGGGCGTTTGTGGATGTGGGTGTGAAGCAAGATGGACTGGTTCACCTTTCGCAAATGGCCGACAGGTTCATCAAAGACCCGAACGAAGTGGTGAAACTCCATCAGGTGGTGTCGGTGAAGGTAACGGAGGTGGACTTGGGCAGGAAAAGGATAGCGCTGAGCATGAAAAGCTAATCGGGGTTATTCAGTTTTTATTTGAAATGTATTGGTATGTTGTCGACGATAGTCAAGATAAGTAATGTTACAAACCTTTCTGACGCACGATATTGTGCGGGAATGGGTGTTGAAATGCTGGGTTTTTCTCTTGATCCGGATGGGCAGAACTACGTGTCCCCTGCCAGGTTCAGCGAGATCAAGGGCTGGCTGGCCGGCGTCAGCCTGGTCGGAGAAACTGACCTGACCGACCTGGCTTTGATCAGGGAGGTCGTAAAAGACTATGATATTGATATGTTGCAAGTTGGCTCACCGGAGATACTTCCCTTGTTGGCTGCAGAGCTGGAGATGAAGATGCTGTTACGTGTGAATACTGACTTGCTTTTGCCTGGAGATTTATCATCTCTGATTACCAGGTATGCCGGCAATGTGGCATATTTTGTTCTCGAAAGTGACACTGGCGGGGCGGAACCAGGGGCGGAACTCACGGCAGAGATGCGTACGCTTACTCAGATCTATCCTGTTTTGTACGGTCTTGAGCGGGACCAGCAGGCTGCTGGAGTCGCGGAACTGATCGAAACATGGGGACTTAAAGGTATTGCCATCAGGGGTGGCGAAGAGATCCGGCCGGGTTATAAAGATTTCGGGGCGATGATGGACATTCTGGAAGCTCTGGAAGTCGATTAAGCGCCTCTCATATCTGTTTTCTTTTTTTTCTTTTTAAATCAATCACATGTTATTTAGTGAATTAAATATAAATCCATCCATTCTAACTGCACTTTCAGAACAGGGGTACAGCCGTCCTACACCCATCCAGGAGGGAGCGATACCGGTGGTGCTGGAGGGGAAAGATCTGTTAGGTTGTGCGCAGACGGGGACGGGTAAAACAGCGGCTTTTGCTATACCACTTTTACAACGTCTTGATGCATCGGGTGATAAGGATAACAGAGGCAGGCGCGCCATAAGGGCGCTGATACTTACGCCTACCAGGGAATTGGCTATTCAGATCCAGGAAAATCTTCAGGATTATGGTCGTCATTTAAATCTCCGTAACCTCGTTATTTTTGGTGGGGTGAACCAAAATCCTCAGACAGATGCCCTGAAGAGAGGGGTGGATATATTGGTGGCTACACCCGGGCGACTGCTCGACCTGATGAACCAGGGGTTTATTAAGCTACATGATATTGAAATTTTTGTTCTGGACGAAGCAGATCGTATGCTTGATATGGGATTTGTCCATGATGTCAAAAAGATCATATCGAAACTTCCTCCCAAAAGACAGACTTTGTTTTTCTCGGCCACGATGCCTGCAGAAATCCAGACCCTGGCAGATACCATTCTCCGTAAGCCTGTAAAAATAGAAGTAACACCTGTTTCGACCACTGCCGACACGATCACACAGTATATCTATCATGTCGCCAAGGAGAATAAAAAGAAACTGCTCGCTGAACTTCTGACGGATAGGTCTATTGAGAGCGTTTTGGTTTTCACCCGGACGAAGCATGGTGCCGACCGTGTGGCGAAGGATCTTACAAAAATCGGTGTTACAGCAGAGGCGATCCACGGCAACAAATCGCAAAATGCAAGACAGAAAGCACTTTCTAATTTCAAAAGTCGTGATACCAGGGTGCTGGTTGCCACGGATATTGCTGCGCGAGGTATCGATATCGACGACCTTACACACGTGATTAATTTTGAGATCCCCAATGTGCCGGAGACCTACGTGCACCGAATCGGACGTACAGGGCGTGCCGGAGCCAGCGGAATTTCCATATCTTTTTGTGATGAGACCGAGTCAAAGGATCTTCGTGCGATTCAGAAGCTGATCGGTCGCCAGATTCCGGTCGAAACAAACCACCCCTGGCATTCTGTTCTGGCTTCAGTTTCGTCTGCGCCCCCAGTAGCAGCTCCCAAACAGGTGAACAGGGGAGGGCATACACAAAACGCCCGCAACAACAGGTTTAGAAAAAGGCCTTCAAGGAACTAAAGCAATAAATGAACAGAATCGACAGGCTTTTTGGGATTCTTATCCTGTTGCAATCAAAAAAGTACGTCTCGGCCGAAAAGATCGCGGGTAAATTCGAGATAAGTATCCGTACTGTTTACCGGGATGTGAAAGCACTTGGCGAACTGGGTATTCCATTAAGCTTCGAACCTTCCAAGGGGTATTTTATCGTCCAGGGCTACTTCTTGCCACCCGTTGCGTTTACAACAGAGGAAGCCAATGCTTTGTTGCTTGTGGAGACCCTGGCACGAAGTTTTTCGGACCGTTCCATTCATGGTCATTATGCTTCCGCGTTACAGAAAGTCAGATCTGTTTTGAGAACGGCGCAGAAAGAGAACCTGGAGGAAGTTTCGATATGATCTTTTTGACATCATGGAC
>CAZAVR010000448.1:0-3881 GCA_964488435.1 uncultured Cytophagales bacterium
TGCTTTTTGGAGGGATTACCGTGGCGATGAGTATCGTAAACCTGTTGCCTGTGGAGCTGCTCATTGATCAGAATGTTTACCACAGCATAGCCATGGTACTGTCCCTGCTTTTCAGTGCCATTATCTGGAACGTAGGGACCTGGTATTTCGGGCTGCCCAGCTCCAGTTCGCATACCCTCATCGGATCTATCCTTGGTGTGGGTCTTGCGTTTACATTTATGCCGGAAAATACCCATGATGGCGGTGTCAACTGGAAAAAGGCGTGGGAAGTATTTTCTTCCTTGCTGGTTTCTCCGCTGTTCGGTTTTTCCATGGCTATCATAGTCATGTTTATTCTGCGGCGATTCCTGGATAAGGAAATACGTAAAGTGGTGTTCAGTGAACCCAAGAAAAACACCCCCCCTCCCACGTGGATACGGGGAATTCTTATCGCTACCTGTACGCTTGTAAGTTATTTTCACGGTTCCAATGACGGGCAGAAAGGCGTTGGGCTCGTCATGCTTATACTGATCGGTATCACGCCTGCTTACTTTGCGCTGGACGGGACCAAGGATCCCTCTTTGATGAAAGGTAACCTTTCTTATATAGAACGTTCCGTAGGTAAAATTGATACGCTCTTGCTGTCGGCAGACGGGCGCATGCTGCTTCGTGAGGTAAAGACGGAGGTCGCTTCTTTAAATGCTCAGCTCGCAAGCCCGCTTCAGGAGAAACAGATACCCAAGGAGGATCGTCTGAAAGCACGCCGCTCTCTGATGTTGATCAGCCGTGACCTCAAAGATGTCATCGACTCCGAAAAGGTGAACCTGAGCAATGCGGAAATAGCCGAGTTGAAGGGTCATCTGGGGAACGAAACCGGCCTCAGGAGGTTTACGGACTATTCTCCGGACTGGGTGATTCTCATGATTTCTATTTCGCTTGGACTCGGAACCATGATTGGCTGGAAGAGGATCGTGATCACTATAGGAGAAAAAATAGGTAAACAACACCTTACTTATGCCCAGGGAGCTTCTGCTGAACTGGTCGCTGCCAGTACCATCGGCGTGTCGTCGTGGCTTGGGTTACCCGTAAGTACCACACACGTGCTTTCGTCGGGTATAGCCGGAACGATGGTCGCTAACAAAGGGATCAAAAACCTTCAGGCCGACACTGTACGTAATATCCTGATTGCCTGGGTGCTCACGTTGCCGGTGAGTATGATTCTCGCCGGAACCTTGTTTTCTTTTTTTCGCTGGATACTTTAGAATAGCGATAAACTGGAAAAGTTTTTTGATAAGAAGGGACACTTTCTCGGGTAAATTCTGTTATATAGCCGTATAAAAGAATTTATCGTCAGAGACATCCCATGAGTTCCCACTCCGATATACTTCAGTCGGTCGCGCGTTATGGCTACGTTAACAGAGCTGTGGCGCCCGGCGTAGATCTGGTGCAAGAAATAAGCCGCTTAAAGAAAGAGAAGAACGCCGTCATTCTTGCGCACTATTATGTCGATGGGGCTATACAGGATATAGCAGACTTCATCGGTGACAGCCTCGGTCTGTCTCAGGAAGCAGCTTCCACTGATGCTGATCTTATTCTCTTTTGCGGGGTACATTTCATGGGTGAGACGGCTAAAATTCTCAGTCCTCAGAAGAAAGTAGTTATTCCCGATCTGAATGCGGGCTGTTCCCTGGCAGATTCTGCACCGGCAGACAAGTTTGCCGAGTTCAAGGCCCTACATCCCGATCACCTGGTAATAAGCTATATCAATTGTTCTGCGGAGATCAAGGCACTCACGGATATCGTGTGTACTTCGTCGAATGCACTGCAGATTGTAAACAGCCTTCCGGCAGATCAGAAGATTATTTTTGCGCCGGATGCCAACCTCGGTAGGTACGTGAGTCATAAGACAGGGCGGGATATGGTGCTTTGGGACGGCGCCTGTATTGTCCATATTGATATATCAAGAGAGAAACTTCAACAGCTGAGGGTGGAGCATCCTGATGCCCTTTTAATTGCCCATCCTGAGTGTAAGGAAGATATTCTGCTACAGGCAGACTTTGTGAGTTCAACTACAGGGCTTCTGAAATTTGTAAAGGAGTCTCCGCACGATAAGTTTATTGTAGCAACAGAAGCGGGGATTTTGCATAAAATGAAGCAGTCGGTACCTGAAAAAAAGCTGATACCTGCACCGGGCAATGACAACAATACGTGTGCGTGCTCCGAATGTCCTTACATGAAAATGAACACCCTTGAAAAGCTATACAATGCCTTGCTTTATGAGCAGCCCGAAATCACTGTTCCGGAGGAAATACGTGTGAAGGCCTACGAATCTGTGGCTCGCATGCTGGAACTGAGCAGGAATATTAAGTAGGCCTATAAGTCCCCGGATTCTCTTTTTCAGAGTTTAAGGTATAGTCTCTTTCGCCTCCGTGGGGAAAAGAATTGAAATTAACGCATTTTTAGCGGCTTTCTTTTCAATCTTTAGCTACTTTTGCTAAAAATTATACCCCGCTTTGTACCTGCAGGAACAGCTTCAAGAAATTCGCAACAGTCTTTCCGGTATTTATCCCGAATGGGCACTTGCTGTGTTTTTTCTGGTCCTTCCTTTGGTCGAACTTTTCCTGAGGTCTTCCGGAGAAAAGAAAACTCGTAATGTATTACAGTTAACTTCTATTGCGGGAGGAGTGATTCTGTTGTTTCTCGTGTGGTGTCAGTGGGGCGAGGAAGGGTCTCGGTTCAACGGCATGCTTTTTCTTGACAACAAGGCGGTTTTCTATAAATCCCTTGCCGTGATAGCCTGGCTTATCGTGCTGATACACATCAGACTGCTCCGTTATGATTTTCCTGCGGAGCTTTATATTGTGTTTACCTGCATAGTTCTGGGTATTTTCCTGCTATGCATGTCTGTTCATCTTTTAACAGTATACCTTTCAGTAGAACTGATTTCTCTGAGTTCTTATATGCTCGTGTCTTTCTCTCCCAGGAAGAAAGCGGCAGAAGGAGGAATGAAATATCTGCTTTACGGGACTGTCTGTTCGGCAGTCATGCTTTATGGCATTTCATTTATCTATGGACTTACCGGTACACTTAATCTGGCAGATCCAGCCATGTCAACAGGTTTGCTGAAGGTTGATAATATGGTTTTGTATACGGTCTCTCTACTGTTTTTTGGCGGATTGCTTTTTAAGATGTCCCTGGTGCCGTTCCATTTGTGGGCCCCTGATGTTTATGAGTCAGCGCCGACGCCCCTGATTTCATTTCTTTCCATTGCGCCCAAGATAGGCGTACTTTTGTGTTTCGCGCGCGTGCTGGGAGCGTTTCCCGAGGACGTTTTTCCGCTTCTCGGGGGTATAGCGCTGTTCAGTATGACGCTGGGTAATGCGGCGGCGTTATGGCAGCGGAATTTCCGGCGTCTGATGGCTTATTCTTCTATTGCGCAGGCTGGTTATCTTCTGCTCGGCATCCTTCTTTTCAGTCGTACCGGCTTTGAGGCAGCTACGTTTTACCTGGCTGTGTACATCCTATTGAATATGGCCGCTTTCCTGTTGGTTGACTTTCTCTCGCCCGGGTCGGATACGGATATGAAAGCTTACAGTGGCTTCGGGAGAATCCATGTGACCGCTGCCATCAGCATTACACTGATCATGGTGGCCTTTGCCGGACTTCCGCCAACCGCAGGTTTCACAGCCAAGTGGATTTTGTTTTCGGCTTTGTGGGAGAATTGGCAGTTGGCCGGGGCAGACTGGAAATTGTGGCTCCTCGTCGGGGGTATATTGAATGCCGCGGTATCACTTGGATACTACATGTACCTGCCTTATTTGTTGTTTTTTAAAAAACGTGGGCCGGACTTACCGGCGCGTAAATATGAGCGTGAAAGGCAATTGGGTCTGGTGTCTGGCGCA
>CAZAVR010000449.1:0-3856 GCA_964488435.1 uncultured Cytophagales bacterium
TTTCAGACGAGTCATCCGCAAGTTTAATGTAAAAGGCAGGATAAAACCCTTCAAAGTGTCCATATCCGCTAAGCTGAACCTCGAAAGGAGAAAAACGACTCAATATTCTTTCATACTCTCCACGAACCGCGGGATAATCGGCATCGAACGCCTCAAAGCTGTCGAGCGAGATGTGTGCCTCAGCATTAACACTTCCAAAACTCTTGCCTATACCTTCCCTCAACAGTTGTTTCAGATCCCTGACCCGCTGTGATATAATCACATCCGGCATAATAGCCAGAGAATAAACAGACATCACCTCATTTTCAATCATACAAAAAACTATTGAACTCTAAAACGCTATTGAACACTGTTATTTCAGTTCATGTAGTTGGGATTCTGCGAACGTTGAACAGTTACGCATGAGTTCCAGAGTTCGATAGGAGTTGGCATTCCGCGAACATATAAGCAATCTCCTCCTCATGCGCCAACTCTTGAACTCGTCGAACTTTTTTCGAACTCTTGAACAGCTCCTCCTCGTACGCTAACTCTTGAACTCCTCGAACTTTCTTTGAACTCTTACACAGTTCCTCCCCGTATACCACAACTCTCGAAATATTAACTCAGGCACAACCGCTCACAAGTTCGCCAAAACCCCAAATTTTGAACTCACTGAACCTTTTCACTGCGTTCCTGTCCTGTAATTTGCCTTCATATACTCCAGCGTCTTTTCCATCAGTAACCGGAGTGAAGGCTCATCCAGATCTGAAAGCTTATTGGCATAGATACATACTTTGCCCATTTTAAACTTACCTAGTTTTTCAAGGTAAATCTTATGTTCCTCCAAACCTGTATAAACATACAGCGAAAGAGCCGCCTTCCTGGGGGAGAAGCCCAGAAGCGGTGCATCGCCCTCATGTCCGCTGTCATACTTGTAATGATACCGACCAAATCCCACAATGGCAGGACCCCACATTTTGGCAGGTTCTCCCGAAATCTCCTCCATCAACTCACGTAACCTGAATCCGTCCTGACGCCTTTGGTCAGGCACTACAGCGCTTAAGAAAGCGGTTACATCTACCTCTGTTTCTGCGGTTTTATTCTTCGCCATCTGCTTTGATCTTAAGGTTGAATAAAGCGAGCAACTTACTTTGTCACTCGTACGCTGACTCAAATATAGAAATTCACACTACCCGATAGCTTACTCACTTCCTTTTCTTTCATATCACCTCACTGTTTTCGATCTGAAAGCAGCTCCAACCTCACAGGTACACCTGTAACCAAATATAATTCTACCGCTTAACTAAGCATACAGAAAAAATAAAATATATGCCTTAAAAAAAAGAAAAACAATTTATAAAAATATACAATTTTGATAAATCAAAAAATATTATTTGGTTTTGCATTTACACTTTCTTTCTCATCCACGCCCTTTCAATTTTCGTTTTAATCCATTACATTCCCGTTTCTTTCCAGAATCGGCAACTAGTTTTAACCACATGAAGATTCTATTGATCGAAGACGAGACAGAGCTGCAGGAAACCATCAGGATTTTTCTGGAAAAAGAGTATCACGTGGTGGAAACCGCCTGCGACTTCGCTACAGCGCAGGAAAAAACGGATCTATATGTATATGACTGCATCCTGCTGGACATTACTCTCCCTGGAGGAAGTGGTCTGGAGATATTAAATCACCTCAAAAACGAAGGTAAAGAAAGCAATATCATCATCATTTCGGCCCGTGATTCACTTGACGACAAATTGAAAGGTCTCGAAGCCGGTGCCGACGACTACCTGACCAAGCCCTTCCACCTGGCGGAGCTCAACGCCCGTATCAAGGCCGTACTCCGGAGAAATAACATGAACGGAAAAAATAGCATAGAGGTGGCCAATCTCATAATGGACCCCTCAGAGAGACTATTGCTTGTGGACGGGAAGAACTGCACGCTTAACCGGAAAGAATTTGACATCCTTAATTACTTTCTTCTCAATAAAAACCGGCTGATCACCAAAACTGCGCTGGCTGAGCATGTATGGGGTGATGACGCCGACCAGGAAGACAGTCTGGACTTCGTCTACTACCAGATCAAAAATCTTAGAAAAAAACTGAGCTCCGCCTCCGCCAAGGTAGAAATACAATCGCATTACGGCATAGGTTACAAACTGGTGGAACCATGAAACTCCTCAATCATTCGTTAAAATACATTTCAATCTCCATCCTGGTAATCGTAACCATCTGGTCGGTCATTTTCTACATCAACATGCTGGATGAAATCTATGACAGCATAGACGACGGCCTGGAAAACTATAAAATGCTTATTATTCACAAAGCAGAAACCGACACGACCCTGCTTTTCAAAAGTGAATTTGACGAAAGCAATTATGCTATTAAGAAAATAGCAGCCAGCCACGCCGTCCGGACCAGGGATGTATACACGGATACGCTCATGTTCATGATCGCTGAAAAAGACCTGGAGCCTGTCCGGATGCTGACCACTGCGTTTGTGCACCAGGGAGACTATTACGAGCTCAAGGTAATTTCTTCTATGGTAGAAGAAGACGACCTGATTGAAGATCTGTTATGGTCCATTTTCTGGCTGTACGTATTACTGGTGGTCAGCATTATTACTGTCAACAACATCATATTACGCAAATTATGGAAGCCCTTTTATAAACTTCTGGAACAAGTCCGGGTTTTTCAGCTGGGCAAAAATGAAAGCCTTCCGGATGTTCCTACCTCGACAAAAGAGTTCAACGAGCTTAAAACCGCCCTGATCGCGCTGACTTCCAGAAGTACCGAAGCATACAGTCAGCAGAAACAGTTTATAGAAAATGCCTCCCACGAACTTCAGACGCCACTGGCGATCGCCACCGGAAAACTCGAACTGATGCTTGAAAAAGAGGCACTTGATCAGGAAACGGCAACGGACATTGCACAGGTTCTACAGATCGTCACCCGTCTGACCCGGCTTAACAAATCTCTGCTCCTCCTCTCAAAGATCGAAAACCGACAGTTCAGCGACACCAGAAATACTTCGATCAATAATGTTGTCCGCCAATGTGCAGAAGAGCTGGAAGATTTTGCAATTTTTAAGAAAATTGACATATCGGTAGACGAAAAAGAACAGCTTTTTGTGAATATGGACCCCGCGCTAGCCTCTATTCTTGTCTCCAACCTGCTCCGGAATGCGATCGTACACAACATCCCTGATGGGGCGGTGCTGGTAGAAATTAACAAAAGATCCTTGTCCGTCGCTAACGATGGAAAAACGGAAGCGCTTCCCCCCGGGGAGGATATTTTCAAACGTTTTCACAGGGACGTTTCCAGCCCTGGCGGCTCAGGGCTAGGATTGGCGATTGTCAAAAGCATCTGTACACTTTATGGTTTTACGGTGCAATACCGATTTACCGAAAAACATTCCTTTACGGTAAATTTTGAACCCATTGTATAGTATTATATCACCCGCTCCGGGGGTTGGGATTTGAAACCGAAAAACAAAAAAATAGCAATCCCGAAGGGATGAAATTATACTAACACCGAAACACGACGTGAGAAACAAAACCCCGAAGGGGTGAAATAAATTTATCCGACCATACCAACGGTTGTGTAAAAAAAATGTGTCACCCCTACGGGGTTGAAACCAACCTTATTGTCACGTCATTCCTAGTATTATATCACCCCTTCGGGGTTGCGTCGCGAGATAAAATATAATGGCGAGTAGAAAAGAAATCCCGAAGGGATGATAGAATACTAACGCCGAAACATCCCTCCGAAAATGAAACCCCGACGGGGTGACACAAAACACAATATTCCACCCCGTCGGGGTTATGAACCATCGTTTAAACGCATTTCCAGGAAAATGTTACCCCTTCGGGGT
>CAZAVR010000450.1:0-3830 GCA_964488435.1 uncultured Cytophagales bacterium
TGATGTCGCCTGAAAAGGTCGATAAGGGCAGCCGGATCCGTGCTGTGCTCCATGCTCCAGCCCTCTTTATTACTTCGCTGCAGGTTTTTTTTCCGATCGTCGTTATAGGCTTTCCGTACCTGTTCATATGAGCGGTCGAGCGGTAGCCAATGTGTCGAATGGGTTTGGAGCCGAAAGGAAGGCTTGTCCGGCAGGCATTTTTGCAGCAGGGGTGCGTTGAACGGATTGAAATTGTATACAGAAATATATCTGTATCGCCTGTTTATTGCAGCAAGAAATGCCTCCAGCTGAACCTGATCGGGATTGTTTTCGGAAAATATCCCCAGAAACTGGCAAAACAGGGGCTGGTGCAGCTTTTTAAAGCCCAGTTGCGTTCGGTAGGGCAGGGGCATGACGATGGTGAAATCAGCGGCTGAGGGCCATACAAGCGCCTCCCAGGTGGCGGACACAATATCCAGGTACCAGGAATAGGCGTAGACCACTTTTTGCACAGAATTGTCAATGCAGCGATCCCATCTCGCATCGTCAATCCGCTTTCGGCTTAAGAGTACAGGCGATCCGGTCATGACTTAACTGTTTGGGGAAAGAGGACCGAAGGCTGTCAATTTTATCTGAAAAGGCCCTTGATTTTCTGGATGGTTTCGGCGATATCGGGTTCATTGAGCATCTCCGTAACGCTTTGAACCGAGTGAATGACGGTACTGTGGTCACGTCCCCCAAAATGGCCGCCTATTGATTTAAGGGGAAGATCTGTGAATTCTTTAGCCAGATACATGGCTACCTGCCTTGGATAGACCACCTCTTTTTTACGGCTTTTACTCTTCAGGTCAGCCACGTTAATTTCAAAGTAGTCAGCTACCACTTCCTGTATGGTATTGATATTGATTTCCTTGCTTTCATTCAGGACAATGTTTTTCAGGGTGTTTTTGGCAAGCTCTATATCTATTTCCCGGCGTGTGAGTGAAGCCTGCGCCATAAGTGAAATAATGACACCCTCCAGCTCCCGCACGTTCGTGTTCACACTTTGTGCAATATACTCGATGACATCATTGTCGATAAAAATGCCTTCTGCCTGGAGTTTTTTCTCAATGATCGCAATCCTTGTTTCGAAATCCGGGGTCTGAAGATCTGCGGTCAGGCCCCATTTGAAACGGGAAAGCAGCCTGTCCTGTAACCCTTCAAGTTCCCTTGGCGGACGGTCACTGGTCATGATGATCTGCTTTCCCATTTGATGCAGATGGTTGAATATGTAAAAGAAAGTGTCCTGTGTTTTTTCCTTCCCTGACAAAAACTGGACATCGTCAATAACCAGCACATCCACCTTCATGTAGAATTCGGTGAAAAGGGAGAGGGTGTTGTTCCTAATGGACTGAATAAACTGGTTGGTGAATTTTTCAGACGATACGTAAAGGACTACTTTGTTGTCGAAATGGTTAATAATGTAATTTCCGATGGCCTGGACCAGGTGAGTTTTGCCTAATCCTACGCCTCCGTAAAGCATCAGCGGATTGAATGAAGTCAGGCCCGGACGTTGTGCCACTGCGAACCCTGCTGAGCGTGCCAGGCGGTTGCAATCCCCTTCTATGAAATTTTCGAAGGCATAATTCGGATTCAGATAGGTATCCAGCTGCAACGAGTCGATATCTTTCGATCTGGGCGCAGGAGAGTTCCTGGGGTCAGTTACGAAATTATCGGAGCGGTTGGAATTGGGAGACTTGGCTGTAGTGACATTCATGGTAAGCGGCCGGTGCTGCTCATTACCTGTGTCTACTATGATGGAGTATTCTAAAAGACCATCTTTCCCGATAGCGTAATCCAATGCTTTTCGGAGAAGGTGGACGTAATTATCCTCAAGCCACTCATAGAAAAACTGACTTGGAACCTGAATGGTCAATACTTTTTCTTTGTAGCTGATCGGTTGGATGGGTTCAAACCAGGTTTTATAACTTTGTTCGGGAATATTATCCCGAATAAGTCTGAGACATTTATCCCACACAAGGTCCAATTCCTTAATTGCGTATACTTCTTCCAAGATTTCTATTCAATTATGGTGTCGTCTTTTATCAGGTCTGATCGAAATGGGAGACGAATTTAGTGATGTGGGTGATCCAAAACAAGTCAAAATAATAACCTAGCGGAATAATACAACCTCTTCAAAGGTCGGATTGATTCTGACAGAGTAAGAAACAGGAAAAATGTAATAAGTTAATTTTCAGGGCAATTTTTTCCGCCTGTATAGTTATTTGTAAATTTCTTTCCGGGCAGCCATGAGTGTATTCGTCAGTAGCCCACAGATGGTCATCAGGCCCACGCCTCCCGGCACGGGTGTCAGGTAGCCTGCTTTGGTCGCTACATCGTCGAATTTTACGTCTCCTTTGATGGCGAACCCACTTTTCTTCGAAGCATCGACCACGCGGGTGATTCCGACATCCACCACCACCGCCCCATCTTTCACATAGTCAGCTGTTACAAATTCGGGCCTGCCCAGTGCTACGATCAGAATGTCCGCAGATCTGGATATTTCTTTCAGATTAGCTGTCTTACTATGACAGATGGTCACCGTCGCATTACCGGGATAGGCATTGCGCTGCATAAGAATACTCATGGGTAATCCGACGATCTGGCTTCGTCCGATGACCACACAGTGCTTGCCTGACGTCTCTATGTCAGCTCTCTTTAACATTTCGAGTATACCGAACGGAGTCGCGGAAAGATAAGCAGGCAGACCTTTACACATCCGTCCCACGTTAACGGGATGAAAACCGTCTACATCTTTTTTGTAGTTTATGGCCTCCATCACGGTGTTTTCCGAGATGTGGGCCGGAAGGGGAAGTTGGACGATAAACCCGTCCACATCTGCATCGTTATTTAATTTTTCAATTGCCTGGAGAACCTCTTCCTCACTGGAAGCAGATTTCATTCTCACCAATGTTGAGGTGAAACCGATTTCTTCGCAACTCCTTATTTTTGATGCGACATAAGTTTCACTGGCGCCATCATCACCAACCAGTATCGCAGCCAGATGGGGCTTTTTGCCGCCGCTGGCTATCCAATTTTCTGTTTTTACTTTTATCTCCGCCTTGATCCGGGTAGATATAGCTTTGCCGTCGAGAAGATTCATGTCGGTAGTATAGAATGAGCGGTTTGGGAGAATCCCCGCCACCGCTGCGTTGGTGATTTTAGTTTTTTAATTTTTGTATCAAAGCGCTCATACCTGTGGTCGCTTTTTCGCCTATGAAAATCATATTTTTCTTTAAACTGATCTCGGGCATGACAGGGTCAACGATGTAAACCGGTATGCCTGGCCGGGTATAACTGACCAGCCCTGCGGCCGGGTAAACTGCCAGCGAAGTGCCGATGACAATGAAAATGTCGGCTTCAGAAGCTATTTCAGCAGCAACCTCAATCATGGGTACTTCTTCGCCGAACCATACAATATGCGGTCTGAGCTGGCTTCCCAAGGCGCAAGTGTCGCCCATTTTCAACTCCCATCCGTCGATCTCATAGACCAATGATGCATCAGATGTACTTCTTGACTTGGAAAGCTCACCGTGGAGGTGAACAACTTTTGTCGAGCCGGCTCTTTCATGAAGGTTGTCTACATTCTGAGTCAGTATAGTGACTTCGTATTCTTCTTCAAGAGAAGAAAGCAGCTCATGTGCCCGGTTAGGCAGTACATCCTGCGCCTGCTTTCTTCTTTGGTTGTAGAAGTCCATCACCAGGCCGGGGTTCCTTCGCCATCCTTCCGGCGTGGCCACTTCCTCAATGCTATGGTTTTCCCAAAGGCCATTACTGTCGCGAAAAGTGCTGATGCCACTCTCTGCGCTGAT
>CAZAVR010000451.1:0-3827 GCA_964488435.1 uncultured Cytophagales bacterium
TACTTATTACTCTATTTTTAAAAATGGAATAGTTTATCCAGATATTACTTTTGATTTCATTATCAAATATTGAAATCCATCGAACAAATACTTCTTCTTGTCTGTCCGGCTTACCTTCTAGTGCATCAGCATGATGATTCAAAAATGAGGCCGCTCGCAACATAGCGGCGGAGGAGGTTTCAGACAAGATATCTGCAAGATCGGGTCTACGAGAACCTGGGAAAAGGTCCTCAAATATGGGATATATCTCAAATGCCATGATATTAAAGAGTGATAGTACTTTATCCGAATTACGATTTCATGTTATAATTTGATTCATGATATAGAAAAATAGTAATAAATCCTTTACAAATCTGCAAGGTATTTATTTTTGACTGGTCAAATTTTGACAAGCATTTTATAGCAAAAATAAGGACAGCAATAAATGTTAGCGCATTATAGAGAATATTTTTTTTTGTTCAAAATATTCATAAAAAAACTAGTAGAAAAATAGTATTTTTATTACTACCAACAGAGTTTAAACGACCCGGAAATAGGCAATTGAATGTATCGCACGACTAATAGGAAGGCCTGGCCTTTAAGGTCTATCGGAAAACCATTTAGAAAACTTGGCGGTCGGATTTTTTAGACTACGCAAAGTGTTTTGAGTACTTTTGGTTCAAGAATTTAGAATTGGCTAGTATTTCTAAATACATTTTGCCCTGTTAAAAAATAATCCCATAAGCAGCCACCTGATCGAAATTCGTTCATGTATTGCCGGAGTATAAGCCGTCTGCTACCTTAGCAACCGCGATCGTCGGTTTACCCGGTGATTCCTAGAGGAAAGAAGAAGGATAGAAGATTGTTTAATGAGAGAGGAACGTGATGAGAGGAGAAAGCAATCGCAACAGGTGGCTGCACCTACGGCTTACTGAATCGGAGTATCAACAGTTGCAGAGCGAATATTCCAAAGCTTCCGACAGTAAAGTTTCCGATTTTGCCCGGCAAAAGCTGTTTGGCAAGCCAATAACAATTGTCTATCGTAACAGATCCTTCGACGATATCCTCGAGGCGCTTGCCCAAGTCAAAAGGGATCTCTCCGCGGCTGGTAATAATTTCAACCAGGTCACTAAAAACTCCATACCACAGACGGAGCAGACCAGGTTCGTCATTGGTTGGTGACTTATGAGCTGGAAAAAAGACAGCTCCTCAAAGAGGTCGAAAAAGCAGGCGCTTATATCAAAAAAATCGCAGAACGATGGTCGCACGAATAGAAGCAGGCCATAGTCTGCTTACGGCACTAAACTATAACGAAAAAAAAGTCGCCGGGCAAAAAGCCGTCCTGCTGGAGGCCGGCTATTACCTTCTTGAAGCATCGCAGCTGTCTTTCAAACAGAAGCTCGCAAGGCTCGCTGACCGCATTTCGCTCAATCCGCGGGTTAAGGTAAACGTGCTTCATATCAGCCTCAACTTCGCCCCCGGGGAAAACTTGCCGGTAGGCAAGCTGAAGGAAATCGCTGCGCTCTACCTGGTGAAAATCGGTTTTTCAGGCCAACCTTACCTGCTCTACCAGCACCTGGATGCAGGGCACCCCCACCTGCACCTGGTTACCATCAACATCCGCCAGGATGGCAGCCGCATCAATCTGCACAATATTGGAAAGTTCAGGTCCAAAAAGGCCAGGAGCGAAATAGAGGAAGAATTCGGGCTGATCAAAGCAAGTGACAGGAAACGACAGAACGCATTCGAGCCCAAATCGGTAAAAATCCAACCTTGTGCTTACGGCAGGACCGAAACCAAACAAGCCATTTCCGCTGTGCTCAGACATGTGCTGGAAGCCTACAAATTCTCCTCCCTGGCAGAACTAAACGCCGCGCTCGGCCAGTACCGGCTCGTTGCCGACAGGGGAAGCGAGGACAGCCGCACTTACAAAAGAAACGGCCTATACTACCGCGTCCTGGACGAAAAAGGCAATAAGGTGGGTGTACCCATTAAAGCCAGTGACTTCCATTTTAAGCCGACGCTCAAAAATTTGTCGAAGCGGTTTGAAGGGGGTAAAGCTATAAAGGCCCGCCACCGTCTGAAGCTAAAGAATACACTGGATACTGTCCTGCGGGAAAACCATTCACTCGACAGCCTTTCCACCCGGCTGGAACAAGAAGGGATAAGAATGGTGAAACGTATATCAGAGACCGGTCTACTCTACGGGATCACCTTTGTGGATAACCGGAGCCGAAGTGTCTTCAACGGTAGAGAGCTTGGAAAAGCCTATGCGGCCAATGGGATTTTAGCCAGGTGTACCCGGGAACCTATTAACAAAACCAGTACCAATTCTGGCACAATAAGCCCTGCTGTACAGGTATCAGCTGAACGTTCAGAGCCTACTGTCAGCGAAATTATGGATTCCCCGGATTCGGACAAACAATTGAAAAAACTGATCGCTCCCAGTGCAGATCATACCGGCTTGCCCTGGCAGCTTCAGAAAGCAGCCTTAAAGCGTCGAAGAAAAAACCAAATTTAAACTTTACCATCATGGAAGAAAACCAGCAGGCCTTGGGGAAGGTCCTGGATATGACGCGGTTGCTGGCTATCGCCCTACTATTGCTTCACTACTATTATCAATGCTACGGCTTATTCCAAGCCTGGGGCCTGGTTTCCCCTTTTAGCGATCGCATCCTTCTTAACATCGAAAAGACGGGCCTGTTTTCCGGCTTCAATTTTGCAAAAACGCTCGCCTTAGGACTGCTAGCACTATCCCTGCTGGGAACAAAAGGAAAAAAGAAAGAGAAGCTCTCCTTCAAAGCCGGAGCCGGATACCTGGCAGCCGGAACCATCGCGTACTATGCTGCCAACCTACTGTTTTTTCTGTCGATAGCCCCGGCCCGGATCGCAGTATCCTATGTCGTAGTTACTTCAATGGGCTTTATGGGTGTGTTGATAGGTGGAACGTTGATCTCTCGTGTGGTCTGGGCCAGGCTAAGCAGCGATATTTTTAATCGTGAAAACGAAACCTTTCCCCAGGAAGAGCGGCTTTTAAACAATGAGTTCTCCATCAACCTCCCGGCACAGTATCAGCTTCGGGATAAAATGCGCCGGAGCTGGGTGAACATCATCAACCCATTTCGGGGGCTGCTGGTGCTCGGCACGCCCGGAGCCGGCAAATCCTACTTCGTGATCCGGCATGTCATCACACAGCACATAAAAAAAGGGTTTACAGGTTTGATCTACGATTTCAAGATTCCTGACCTGTCCCTTATTGCATACAACACTTTTCTCAAATGCAAACACCTGTACCCCAAAACGCCCGCTTTTTACACCATCTACTTTGACGATCTCAATCGCAGCCATCGCTGTAACCCCTTAGACGCGAGAGGCATGCTCGACCTGACCGACGCCGCCGAATCTTCCCGTACGATTCTTTTGGGGCTGAACCGTCAATGGATCACGCGACAGGGTGATTTTTTTGTAGAATCGGCCATCAATTTTCTCACCGCCGTAATCTGGTTTTTACGAAAGTATCACCAGGGGAGGTTCTGTACGCTCCCGCACGTAATTGAACTGATGCAGGTGGGGTACAATGACCTGTTCACCCTGCTCCGCACCGAAAAAGAAATCGAAGTGCTGATCAACCCGTTTGTAAACGCCTATATGAACGGTGCAATGGAACAGTTGGAAGGCCAGATCGCGTCGGCTAAAATTGCGCTGGCCCGGCTTTCCTCCCCACAATTGTATTATGTCCTTTCCGGTAGCGACTTTACGCTTGACATCAATAATCCGACGGAGCCTAAGATAGTTTGCATGGGGAACAACCCGCAGAAAATACAAATTTACGGCGCTGTGCTTTCTCT
>CAZAVR010000452.1:0-3821 GCA_964488435.1 uncultured Cytophagales bacterium
AAATAGATAGAAACTTCTGATATAACCGGCCGGCCATTCTCACTTTTCGCAGCTATCTCGAGTGCTGTAAGCAGGTTTTCACGTGCATCCGAGCGGGCAATTCCTATGGGCAACTGCGCACCGGTTAGGATAACAGGCTTATTCAGGTTCTCAAACATGAAACTCAGCGCTGAAGCTGTGTAGGCCATGGTATCGGTACCGTGCAAAATCACGAATCCGTCAAAATCCCGGTAGGCTGAGCGAACTATCTCCGCCAGTTCAGCCCAGATAGCCGGGGTAATATCTGAAGAATCGATGGGTTGGTGCAGGGAGAGAAAGGTGAGATCGATATCAAGTCCGTGAATTTCGGGCAAACGTTCCAGTGTGTAGCCAAAATCGAACGGGATGAGCTGTTTCCCTTTTGACTCGTACACCATACCGAAGGTTCCACCGGTATAGATCACAAGGATCTTAGCTTTTGATTTTTCTCCCGAAGCCGGGATATTGATGATGGGGTAGTTCATGGATGAAGAAATAAGATGATAAGAAAGACACTTCAGCCTTTCGGATTGACAAGCTCCCGGGCATTGGCTGTTGTCTGCCGGACAACTTCCTCCTTGGTCATCGCCAGAAAATCTGCCACACGCTGTGCCACCAGATCGACATAAGCGACTTCATTCCGCTTCCCCCGGTACGGCACAGGAGCAAGATAAGGGCTGTCGGTCTCCAAAACCAGATTTTCCAATCCAATATGTCGAATCACCTGGTCCAACCCTCCGTTCTTGAAGGTAGCGACCCCTCCTATGCCCAGTTTAAAGCCCAGTTCCACAGCTTTTTTTGCTTCCTCGAGGCTACCGGTGAAGCAATGAAAAATCCCTGTCAGCCTGGGATCCGCGATTTTTTCGATTAAGGCGACGGTTTCCCAAAAGGCATCCCGGCTATGTATGTCAATCCATAATCCGCGTTCAACTGCCCAGCCGCATTGTATCAGAAAGGCCTCTTCCTGCTGAGCGACAAAGGTTTTGTCCCAGTACAAATCAAGGCCGATCTCTCCGACAGCGAGGAAATCATGCTGCTGCAGCTGTTGTTCGACGACATACAACTCCTTTTCAAAATCCTCTTTGACATAGCACGGATGCAGACCCATCATAGGCAGGCATTGCCCGGGGTATTTAGCAGCCAGACCCATCATTCCTTCTATGGTTGCATGGTTGCAATTGGGCATCCATATTTCTTCCACTCCCGCTGCCCAGGCCCGGTCCAGCATCTCCGCCCGGTCGCTGTCGTACTGTTTGTCATAAATATGCGCGTGGGTTTCTATCATTTTTTTGACATCAAAATCTATACAACTCTACTAAAAAACTAAATGCACGAAAGTGAACACCCCTCTTTCTCTCCAAAGAAACGCCCCCGCGGCTAAAAGCTGAAGAAAACCTACCCTTCTCTCCCATACTGCCTCCCTTTCCATACCAACTTCGTGGGCCATAAATAATAGACCAACATCGCTGGTGTATTGATGCTAAAATAAAACCAAAATATAAAAAGTGAACCATAAAGACCCTTTACACGCAGGGTGGCCAGACAGATTGCAGCGCCTGCCGTCACAAACACGTACGAAGCCGCCATAATTGCCAGCACTTCGGAGCTAAACCAATAAGCGGCTACCAAAAGTGACGGAAGAAAAAAAGCCGAAAGCCATAGCGCCAGCCTGATAAACAAAGGGGCCTGCATGACCCCGGCCATCCAGCGCTTCCGTTGATTCAAATGTTGTATATAATCAGGCATCGGCGTCGATTCTGCTACGACGGCCGGACTATAAGCCTGTCGAAATCCAAAACCCTTGCTTCGCATAGCCTTAAAAAGCGCGTAGTCTTCCACGATAGAAAAACCAATTTCTTCGTAACCTCCTGTAGCCCGGTAAGCATCGGCGGTGACAGCCATATTATTACCCATTCCGGTTACGGGATTACCTGCCAGTGCGGACAGCCGCATAACTCCGAGCGCATAGAGCCATTCTATGGATTGCATCCTGGCGAGAAAATTGTCGGGGCGGATGCGTGTAACCCCAACCACCATCCCGTCTCCTTTCCGAAAATGCGCGAGCAGGGAAGTCACCCAGTTCTCCGGCACGGCAATATCTGCATCCGTAAACAAATAGCAGTCTCCTTTGGCGATCAGAGCCAGCTGAGCCAATACATTGGTCTTCCCCTTGAGTACACCCTTGGGATCAGGCGCAATGGTAAAACACCTGAAACGGGGTTTATCCTTGATAAAATCTAAAACAAGCTCCTCCGTGCGGTCTGTGGAGGCATCGTTGCCAATCAGGATTTCTATTTGCCCGTGAGGATAATCCAAGCCATCCAACGCCTCAAGACAACGCAGAATGTGTATTTCCTCATTACGGACAGCCAGCAGCACGGATATCATCGAGAAGCTGTCTACCACCGGCCTCGCAAACACCCCTGCTGTCTGTGGATCGCTGCTCATACCTGTCAGGATTTCAGTTTCCCCATCAGACCCATCCCTTTATTCCAAATGGCAAAAAGCACGCCATTAAGATCGCCGGAAACCTTTAAACCTATCACTGCCCCGCCAAATAGACCGACAATACACGCCGATTTCAACGCTATACTCAGAATAGCTTCGCCCAAATCGCCGGGCGATACAGGGATCAGCATGGTTACAACATACGTGACTGCACCGATCAACAATACCTTGATGGTATTTCTGTTGAAAGGCTGGATGCCTATTTTGTACCAGATGAACCCGAATTTGGTAAAGTTATATATCACCACGCTGATAAGCATAGCCATAGCGGCTCCGTCGTAACTGTATATGGGAATAAGTACCAGGTTAGCAGCAAACAACGCCACAAACCGCAGCACGTAAAAAGCAAAATCGTAACGGTAGTACGGTGAATTCTTCAGAATCTCAGAATTCGGACCCATGGACATGTCCACTACATTGTAAAGCCCCACCAGCAATACGACGATTTTTCCCTGGCTGTAAATCTCCTGCTTCGGAATAATACGGAATATCGCATCAATATTACACCAGATCCCCAGAAAAAGAAACAGACCGACGATCAGAAGATTAAGCGCTGACTTGCGATAGATCATGGAGATCTCACCGAGATTGTTTTCCTTCCAGGCTCTGGCAAGTACGGGGTCGCTGATGGAGGCCATGGAATTTCGCGGTATGGCAATCACCAGACCGATACTGGAAGCGATCATAAAGATCGCGGTCGTCCTGAGTCCGTCTTCATAGGCGGGCAGCATCAGTTTTTCAATATGCGGCAAAATCGTCGCAGTAGCCCCGCCCAGGATCGTCCATAAACCATACTGCCACATTTCCCCGAAAACGGGCTTATTCAGGAAAGAAAAATCCCATTTAAAATACAACTTGCCGAGTATCCTGATGTAAACAATAAGAAAAATGACAGCGAGAAAATAAGTCAGTACTAAGCCGTAAATCAGCTGATCAAAGGATATAATACCAAAGCCAAATAAAATCGCCAGCGTTGAGTTGGAAAGCTTCATAAAAAGCTCCCGGATAATGGCTGGAACGACAATACGCAGGTGCACACGGGCATAGGCTTCCAGCACCACCATGTAAATCATAAAGAATGTGATGACGGCAAATATCCGGTAGTATCTGACCAACATCGGGGAATTCTCCTCATAGATATTTTCAAAAAGACTACGCCCGGCAAAATAGACCACGAGAAACAATAAAAAACCGATGAAAGGCGTCAGTAAGAGGTAATTCAAAAACCCGTTGTGTTTCGCTTTGTCGTCGGCGAAGTAATGGAAAAATCGTACGCCTACATGCGGAGTCCCCAA
>CAZAVR010000453.1:0-3821 GCA_964488435.1 uncultured Cytophagales bacterium
CTTCGACAAGCTCAGGATGACACTTCGACAAGCTCAGGATGACACTTCGACAAGCCTCAGGATGACACTTTGAACAGGTCCCTGACTTGTCGAAGGGACAAATATCACTCAGACCTCAGGTCGAGATTGTGAAACAGGAAAATGCGTAGCGTATGGTTATTGTTGAATTGATTTCCCGCAGGTAATTGTTGAAAAAGATTCATGTAGCCGACCTGAATATTGGTGGACGGGTTGAATTGGTATCCCACTCCCAGAAAGAGCCTGTTCTGATCAAACATATTTTGGGTGATTTGTTTACCTGCATTGATGTGAATCTCGTCATTAAAAGCGAAGAAGACGGTCTTTGGCTCTATATAATCTCTGTTCAGGGGTACCATCAGGTTCAGAAGGTACCGGAATCTGAAATTAAAGTTGTAACCGTCGAGAAGCTGATCATTGGCATTTTTCCGCATAAAACGTTCTTCCATTCGGATGGTCTGTACAGAGTGGAGGCGTTTCCTTTTTCCCGTCCAGAAAACCTGCTGCCACGGCCTGTGTTCCGGCCTTACGGTATGCTGCCCCGCAGGAGGATATGAACGCACGTAAGCATAACCTGCAGTAACCCTAATGCTTTCATTAAGATAATAGGTGACCCCCGGGCGGAAAATCTGAGTGGACCACCTGTCTGCGAAATCGGTGCGCCTCGCGTGGACGTCAAGCCAGATCCCCCACTTATTGGATAGCCGGGTCTGATTGAGGTAGCCAACCCAGAATTGTTCCTGTTCGTTTACCTGTTTTTGAGCATACGATGAAAAGGATAAAATAGTAAAAAGAAGGAGTGTACTACATTTCTTCATGGATAATGATTTGTTAGAATAACGAATTGAGTTGTGACAGTTGATTTTTCGTCTTTGATAGGACAGAACCAATACATCTTCGGTTAATTTCCCTGGAAAGCGACCTTAAAAATAGATTATTTTTTTATTTTAAGATATTTGTTCCCGGAAAAAACCTTCTTGCCTACTTTTTTTGTTTTGAAAGTATCCTTTTTAATATACCCCGGCTTTGATCAATACTAAGAAATTTGTTTTTGATAGTGATGTTTGGAAATTACTCCCTGACCTGACAGGCTGCACCTCGCTCTGGGCTTTAGAGCTGAGGGATATCGAAAAAAAAACCGTTTCTTTTGGTGTATTGGATGCGGAAAAGGAAAGTATTTTGTGGGCTAATACGCCTCCCGTCGCCGATTGGTGGACATCACTGGTTTCGTTTAATGGTGTGTGTCTGCTTCTGGAAACCTACGACAGTCCTGATGTGCCGGTTCCGTCGTCTTTGTTTGCTATCTCTGCTCCTGAAGGAGAGGTACTATGGGCTATCCCTCGCCATCGGCTGGCTGGTATTCCAGGACGAGAAAGGGTCGCTGTACGAGAGGCTTATGGCGAAGGCAAAGTCCTGCGCGTTGTGGATGTGAATTCCGGATTGTTTTTGCAAGGTTCCCCGGACAATGTACTTCAGGACGCACCCAGGCCGGTTCTTCCGGTTGTATACAAGGAAGGTGATGCTTTCTTCGCAGATATTTGTAATTATTTGTATAAATCCGTGAAAGCCGAGAATGTCAGGCTGGTAGAATATATGGAGGTTGAACCTTACATGGTTATTTCTTATTATATTTACGAAAATACTTTATCTATACAATACCTCCTGATCGTTCATCGTTTCAATGGCGTCATGCATCATCAAGCGATAAATGAGGAATTTGAGCAAGTGGCGAACAGCCTGATTGCAGTTAGCGGCAGAATACTGGCCGTGGCCGGCAGAGGAAATCAAGTGATGCTGTATCGCCTCGAAGAGGAATTGTAACAAATAAATAGAAATAGGAATAAATGAAGAATGTCCTGATTCAGTTAATGCTTTTTTCGGGTTTTGGCGCCTCGATACAGGCAGCCCCTGTTATTGCGGTCCCTGATTCAGTGGGTGTCATCCGTTTTAATGGAAAGTCGTATATTCTCCATAAAGTGGATAAAGGGCAGACCATGTATGCTTTAACACGCAGGTACGGTACGACTATCGCAGCCATAAAAGATGCCAATCCGGGGCTGGCGGATCAGATCACAGAAAATGAAACCCTGCGTATTCCTCTGGTGTCGGCAGCTTCAAAAGTGGAGACAAAACCGGCAGCCGTTGCCAAACCGGAAGAAAAGAAACCGGCTCCGGTTGTTGCCCCAAAACCTGCTGCAGCACCAGCTGCAGCCGCGGTTACCCATGTGGGGCAAACGGCTGGTGGTGGAGTACATAAAGTAGAAGTCGGGCAGACGCTCTACAGCATTGCAGCAAAGTATGGTGTGAGCATGGAGAATATACGCAAGTGGAACGGTATGCAATCGGACAATGTGATCCTCGGACAGGAAATTATAGTCTCAGAAAAGAAATCCGATGATCACAAACCTGCCGGCGTGGTAACCTCGGTAAATGCTGATACTGCGAGTGCAAAATCGAAGCCTGTTGTCGCTGAAAAAGTGGTGAAGCCGGTAGATCCCGCAGAAGAGCCGAAAGCGGCGGATATTGTTACGAAAACTGAATCAGGCCTTGCTGAAATTATAGATGTTAACGAAAGCACCAGTACGAAATATCTCGCTTTGCACAGGACTGCTCCAATAGGGACATTGATCGAAGTGAAAAACGAATTCAACCAGGAGACATTGCTGGTGAAAGTGATCGGACGCATACCTGATACAGCAGTAAACCAGGATATTGTCATAAAATTGTCGGGAAGGGCTTTTGAAAAAATTGCTCCGAACTCAAGAAGATTTCGCGCGTCCATCAGTTATAAATCGGCAAAATAATCCTTTTAACCTAATCACCCGAGTACGATAGAAATGAACTCTGCTTCTCCGTTTAAATCCCGCCGCGAACAGGAGCGGGCTGCCATTAAGAATACACCCGGCTACAAGTTGTGGCTGGTTATGTTTGTATGCCTGTATCCTTTCATAGCTGTTTTTACGTTTTTGTTTTCCGGAATAGTGCGGATTTTCTCTGCAATTTCAAGCGTGTTGTCTTATTTACTTGGAAAGGTCTATGTCAGCTCCCGTCGTTGAGGGGATTGCCACAACCGTTTCGCTGGAGGAACTACTGAACCGGAAATATGATATTTATAACCGGAAGGAGTTTATAGAAAAAGACCCTATAAGCATACCCCACAGGTTTACCAGAAGGCAGGATATAGAGATCATGGGTTTCTGGGCATCAATTCTCGTCTGGGGACAGCGGAAGACGATCATCAACAAGTGCACGGATCTTATCACACTCATGGACGGTGCACCGCATGATTTTGTCGTAAATCATCAGGATAGTGACCTAAAGGCATTTCTCAATTTCAGGCATCGTACATTCAACGATACAGACACCCTTTACTTTCTTCATTTTTTTAAAAATTTTTACCGGGAAAACGATACCCTGGAAGATGCGTTTTTACATGGATTGCAGCCAGGAGATGAGACGATAGAGCGCGCATTGACCGGTTTTCACGACCTTTTCTGTGATTCCGATGTATTTCCTGATCGCACCCGGAAACACATCGCTTCTCCCATGCGGAAGTCTACCTGCAAGCGGTTAAACATGTTTTTGCGCTGGATGGTGCGTAGAGACGATCGGGGAGTTGACTTTGGGTTATGGGAAAGGATAAGTCCTTCGCAGCTGATTTGTCCATGTGATGTGCATGTCGATCGTGTAGCCCGGCAACTCGGTATGGTCAAAAGGCCCGCTACCGACTGGGGTACAGCACTTGAACTAACCGAGAGCCTCAGGCGGTTGGATCGCGATGATCCCGTTAAGTACGATTTTGC
>CAZAVR010000454.1:0-3813 GCA_964488435.1 uncultured Cytophagales bacterium
GAAAAGCGCCTGAACTCGATCAATACTGGGAGGAATGGGTAGGGGGAAATGAGCAGCGTCGGGAAATGCTATCCGTAGCCAAAGGAGTCATACAAACCATGGGTAGCGCCCGTCTTCCTATATCCGATGACCACATCCTTGAGAAAGTAAAGATGGCCGTCCGGGCGCAGGAGCAAAACCTCACTAATCACAAAATATTTTCTCCATTCCGGAAACAAATCGTCGCGGCCGCCGCGGTACTTCTGGCGTTTGTGTTAGGATGGGGGCTCTACTCCAACTGGCCCTCCGGTCTTACCCATGACATGGCCGAATCTGACATCCATCCGGAATTCAAGTATACGGACCTGGTTTCAGTGCGGAATACCGATAAAGAAGCCCGTTTTCTGCAGCTCCCCGACGGAAGTAATATCATCTTACAGGAAAATGCCGAAATACGTTACCCGATACGCTTTTCTGACGGAAAAAGAGAAGTCTTTTTATCAGGAGAAGCCTTTTTCGAAGTCGCACATAATCCGGCTTCCCCGTTTTACGTCCACGCTAACCAGGCTGTTACAAAGGTACTCGGCACCAGTTTTAAAGTCAAAGCTCTGCCTGAAACACGGCTCATTCACGTAGCCGTCAAAACCGGCAAAGTGGCCGTCTTCACGGAAGCAGAACGCATCAGTGGTGCGTTAAAAGATGCTACCGAGGGTAATTTCCTGAAACATAATGAAGAGGCTGTCTTTGAAGTGGTAGCACATAAACTGAAACGCAAGGAAGATTTGAAAGCCCGTCTCGCTCCGATGCCCATAGAAAAATTAAGTTTCCGCTATGATGCGACTCCTGTCAATGAGGTATTTCAAGAGCTTCAGGCCGCCTATGGTGTCAAGATCATCTTTGATGAAAAGCAGCTTCGCAACTGCAGCATCACGGCTCACCTGGGGGAAGAGGCATTAATACAGAAAATAGAATGGATATGCACCATCATGGAAGCCAGCTATAAACAGGAAGGGAATCACATCACAATTGATGCTAAACCTTGTATTTGAAACTAACTAAAACTTAACCCCGCCTATGCACTAGAAAAACTATTTTACTTCTTTCAAAAAAAGGGTGAATGACGTTGGAAGCATCATTCACCCGAGCCCATCAATCTGTAACAGACGTCCTCTCGCAAAGGAAACTGGGCATTTTGTCGATTTTTTACGCTCAAAAATCTCTAAAACCTTGGAAGTTATGAATAAAATCAAAGACTCGAACAAATTGCTTGTAAAAGTCATGAAAATTAGTATTTTACAACTGCTACTGGCACTTGCGTTCGTAAGCATATCACTTGCCCACACCGGCTACGGGCAAAATATGCTGGATCAGAAAATCTCCGTTGAAATTACCGATCAGAAAATCGGGGCCGTGTTGGGTAAGATTACCAGGATATCCGGCGTCAGGTTTATGTACAGCCCGGAGCTGATTAAATCTGGGCGCAACGTCACCCTTATAGCCAAAGAAGAAAAACTGCAGGTCGTCCTCGACCGGCTACTCCATCCTTTAGACATAGGATACGAAATTTCCCAAAAACAAATACTGCTGAAAAGGAGAAAACAGACCAAAGAGGATGCTTCTGTATTCGATAACCCTGCCAGCCAACTGACCAGGCTACCGGAGGTTGACCGGACCATAAAGGGGACGGTTACAGACGACAAAGGGGATGCACTGCCGGGCGTAAGCATCCTTATTAAAGGCACTCAAACCGGCACCACCTCTGACATAAACGGTGCTTTCAGTCTATCCATCCCAGAACAGGGCGCCACGCTTGTGTTCTCATTTGTTGGCTTCATCAGCCGGGAGGTTCCCGTAGGAAGCCGGACGACCATGAGCATCACGATGGAAACGGACCTGAAATCGTTGGAAGAAGTCGTCGTTATCGGATATGGAACTCAGAAAAAGACTTCCGTTACCTCCGCGATATCCAAGGTTGAAAACAGAAACCTGGACCAGATACCCGCAGGGCGTGCCGAATCGGCGCTCGTGGGAAGAATGGCCGGTGTGAATATTTCACAGACACGCAGCTCACCGGGAGCAACACCCACGATCACCATCAGAGGTCCGGGATCTATTTCGGCGAGCAACGCCCCGCTAATCGTTATTGACGGCTTCCCCGGAGGTAGCTTTGACAACGTGAACATGAACGACGTAGAATCGATAGAGGTACTAAAAGATGCGTCCTCGGCGGCTATTTACGGTTCCAGAGGATCGGGAGGGGTGATGATCATCACCACAAAAAGCGGAAAAGAAGGAAAACCCAAAATGAACCTGAATGTCTACGTGGGCTCTTCAAGACCCATCCTGCATGGTAAAGACAAATGGATCCCGGGTGGACAGGAGTTTTATGACTATACAGCGCGTTATATCAACAGGGATTATGCCTGGGCAGGAGGAGATCCTACGCTGCCTTTATGGGGAGATCCCAGGCGTCCGGACCAATACCAGGTAAATCCGGTTATCAAAGAGGGGAATTACAACTGGGAAGACATCTTACTGAATCCGGCAGCCATGCAAAACTACAGCCTGTCTGTGTCTGGCAAGAAAAATGATGCATCCTATTATATATCCGGTACCGTAAAGGATGAGAAAGGAACGCTGAATTCAACAGGATTCAAGCAATATGTACTGCGCGCCAATGTGAACCTGGACATCACATCCAATATTCAGGCAGGGATTATGCTCAGCCCGAATTACTCGCAGCGTCGCATTCAGACATCTGTTCAAAACCTGATCAAAATGCCCCCCTTCCTTTCTCCTGAACAGAGACCGGACGGCACCTATCCCAAGCCGCTGGACTACTGGGGCAGAACGGTTTCCGGTGGCGCAAACCCATTGGCGCTACTCAGGGGAACGCATAACTACCTCACTACCTTTAACAACGTAGGCGAAGTATTCGCGAAAGCCAAACTGGCGAAGGGCCTGGAATTCCGGACTTCGTTCGGGTTTAACATTACGTATGCTACGTCAGATGTCTTCACCGAGCCCATGACAGTAGCTACGAATATCGCGACAGGCTCGGCTTCTGACTCCAGGAACTTCAACTGGATCAATGAAAATGTGTTGAGCTATAACCGGCAGTTCGGAAAGCACAACTTCAATGCCATCCTGGGAGCTTCCTACCAATACAATCTTTCCCGTTCAGCGCCAATGGCTATTGTGGCAGGTTCTTTCGGCAACCCTGCGATACAGACGCTCAACAATGCCATCATTTCTCCCAACGGAACCAACACCACGAAATCACAATGGGGGCTGACGTCCTACTTTGGGCGCGTTAATTACGACTTTAATGACAAATACCTGTTCTCCGCATCGCTTAGAACAGACGGTAGTTCCCGTTTCGGTGCAGAGAAACGCTGGGGATACTTCCCATCTGCATCTGCAGCCTGGAGAGTATCTCAGGAACCCTTTTTCAGGGATATCAGGGGTATTGACGAATTTAAAATCAGGGCGAGTTATGGCGCTGTCGGTAATTTCAACATCGGGGATTTCGCCTATCTGGGTAACATAGCTGATGCTGTCTATTCTCCCGGAGGCGTCCTGGTACAGGGTAAGGCTCAGAGCACCTTTGGAAATCCAAAACTAAGCTGGGAAAAAACCGCTAGCTACGACTTCGGGATAGAACTCGGTTTTCTGAAAAATCGCTTAAATATTGTGCTTGATTACTATAACAAAACAACTAATAGCCTGCTATACAACGTAAGCACCCCGTCTATTACTGGTTTTACCAGCATGATCGAGAATATCGGTGACATTGAGAACCGTGGTGTGGAATTCGAACTGAACTCTCAGAAT
>CAZAVR010000455.1:0-3810 GCA_964488435.1 uncultured Cytophagales bacterium
GTAGATGAAATTGAAAAAAATTTCAATTTTTCATAGAAATGCAAAATAAAACAGTTGTCCACATGTGTTTTTCATCCAAAGCAGCGCGCAAATACTTCAATGCATTGTGGATTTGTTTTTTAACTGTTTTATCAGAAATGTTCAATTTATGAGCAATCTCTGCATACGACAGGTGCTCATAGCGATTCAAGATAAAAACCTCACGCATTTTCTCTGGAAGGCGTTGAATATGCATCTGTATGACCGACTCCATCTCCCCGGCAATGAAGGCAGCCTCCGGAGAATCGTCATATCCGCTAAAAAAGTCGAGTAAAGATTCCCGATGGCGTTCAAGGGACTGGCTCAGGCTGATGCCACGCAGCGCTTTATATCTGGCGATAGAGGTAAGATAAGCTTTTAATGATCTGATTTCGCCCAACTCGCCCCGTTTCTGCCACAACGCAATGAAAGTCTCCTGAACAACGTCGCTGGCTTCATCAGGATCGCGAAGCACACGTACCACATAGCCAAAAACTGACTCCCAGTACCTGTTGTATAATTCAGACAACGCAGACTCATCGCCCCTGTCTATCATGCCAAGTAAATCGGCATCATTGACTTGGATGAGGGAAGAGGCTCGCTTGTCGAAAATACCCATGAAAGTGGTGAATACTTTTTTGGTCGGTTGGTGATGAATCGCTATGCAATTTACGATAAATTCGAATATTCGTCTCTATTAAGAAATCATTACGCATCTTAATCACCTCACCAATAAACAAATAGCCCCTGCTGACGTCCTCGCGTCACAAACCCTGGGTCCAACCTGGGCGAGCAACGACTAAATACCGGATAATATCCTGATATTCAACTACTTATACTGGCACTTAAAGGGGGATTTTGTGCACACCTGTCGTAAATTTCGAAATCAGCCCTGTATGCTCTAAATTAATATTTGCTGTCTCTTGTACAAAATGGCTCATGGGATCTACGTTGTTCTCAGCTCCTCTATGAAGGCCAGTCCCTGGTCTGCAAGTGACTCCCTAAGTACAGGCAAGGAAGCCTTGCCCATACCATGAAGCTTGAGAATTTCTTTTTCAGAAAATTCTGCAAGTTTACCAATGGTGTCAATCCCATGATGAAGCAATGTATTTCGCGCCGGATTACTAAGCAACGCCAGAAAGCCTGTAGCCGGATCTTTCTCTTTTTCACATACCGGACAAGTCGGACAATCGCTGCTTTTATAAAACTTGTGCCCCTTTTTGCAGGTTCTTAGTGTCTTTTCCATTCCTATTTTTCTAAACAGCAATACTTTCTATGTATTTCGGCGGATGCAATTTACGTCAAATGACCATTGATTTTCCAACATTTTTCTTGGATTTCAACAAAAAATGATGTATCTTTATTAAATAGGCCATCAGGTCTTACACCCGGTTATCACCTGCATACCGGATAAAAACTTTACTTTGACATACAGAACTACCTCCATGAGCCCTTCGTGCTTGCTTGGCCTTGACATGTCAGTCCCTGTAGCAAATGAAAAAGCATCTGCAGGAAATTGACACCATGCATTCTCATCCTGATCCGCTATCTTTGTAAGAAAATAATAACGAGTGTCTTTTTCTGTCTCAACTTACCGTCTCCTGCCTTATTACCTGAGCCTGGGCTACCTGCTTTTCATTGTCTCCGGATGCTCTCCGCAAAAATTGAGCCCCGACGACGATCTCTCACTTTCTTTTACTTATGCGATTGTCCCTGAAAGTGATGGCTTGGTCACGTTTGAAAGTGATCCCACCAGCTATCAGCTTACCTGGAATTTCGGTGATCAGTCGGCGCCTGTCCATTCATCTGAAGCTACTGTCTCACACCTGTACCAGCAAAACGGCACCTACCTGGTGACCATGAGTTATCAGATAAATGGAAAACAGTTTTCGAAAGAAGCAACCGTCATCGTCGACAACCGGCTGGCCAGAACCTTCGAAGATCTGCCCGCGGGAGAAAGGGATACCCTAAGGGTGCTTTGTGTAGTTACCCATGAATCCTATAAGGAGTTGTTCAAAGAACCGAAAACATATCAGATTACTCCCTATGAAAATCAGGTATTTATTCAATTTCTCCAGAGAACCCAACCCGACAGGCCAAAAGAGTTGGACAGGTTGGTATTCCAGAAGATTGCCTATGTGCTTTCTCCCGAAGAAATGACCCGTTTCAATCAGTCCAATGATCCGGACGCCTTCCTTAATCTTCTTTTGTCCCGTCCCGAAGATCCGTTACATCAAAAAATACTTCAAAAAAAGAAGTATGAAGCTGTATCCAGGGTCGTATTTTATATGAAAGACCCCATTATAAACGGTTACGCCAAATACGGAATCGGCGGCTATTCCGTATACGAGGGCGGGTATTTTGTGCTTTTCAGCGCGGGATCTTATGTGCATGAATTGGGGCATTCCCTGGGTTTCGATCATGACAACTTGCGGGATTGCCAGTATTTCCCGATCATGGTTGGAACGGGGACAAAAACCTCCGGTGCCTGCAACAGTCTCTGGATGGAAAAACCGGAATTTCAGGTAGCGGGAGTCACGACCAACCTGATACGACTGCGCTCTCCCAATTATTATGAACATGCTGTGCCTGCCGAATACAGGAACCTGTTTCCTGATCATACCGAATTGGGGAATCTTCAGATGACCTATTTGTCTACTACTCCTTACTATCGCGAGGGAATCAGTCTGAAACAAACGCTTTCAGACGCTTTCATCGATCAGTTCAATATCCGAAAAAAACCAGGTGCTGTTACACATCTGTATTTAAACCCCGATTTTACAAAGGCAGAATCGAGCCGGACAGGCCCGGATGCATCAAGGATGGTCAGGTGTTTTCCTACCGGAGGCAACTGAGAAAATTCATATCGATGTGGCACTTACAAAAGCCCATGCAAGTCTCGGAAGCCCGGGTTACCTGTCGGCAAACTTCTTACCTTTCTCAAGCAGGGTCATCATTCTGACGATGCGATCTACTTTGGTATCATCAGTGCGTGCTTCGTAAATCCAGTCGACAAAGGTCTTTTTTTCTTCGTCGGTTAAAGTAACAAAAGCTGTCCGGGCCAACGGATAATCCTCCAGGCAAAGCCAGATCTCTTCCGGTATTTCCACAGGTGCTTCGTCGGCAAACAACCTGAGTCGCACATAATCCCCCTCCTTTTTTCCGATCAGCTTCCTGATTTCGGCCTTTACCGGAAGGAAGAGTTTACCATTACCCATAGGCATCAGACGATAACCGTTCAACACATATTCATCGATGGTCCCCTTTACTTTCACCCAACCAAACTTGGCACGTCTGTCCGGGGGAATTTCAGAAATGACTGTATAAGTCCAGCCACCCTTTCCTGCTTGTTTTACGAGGAGATAGTCTTTATCTACCAGGGGAAGATACGGTTGGGTTAAGGGGGTCACATCTTCAGACATCTGTTGACAGTTTTTGGGGGTGAATATAGGGGACAAACGGTTGATAAGGTGCGAAGTGCTACCAATAAAAGTTCGGCACAATGTAAACTGATTGGTTTACAAAGAAGTAGCTATTATTTCAAGCCCAAAGGAGAGTCGGTGCTCAACCAGCAGCTCATTAAGGCAATAGACCGTAAATTCCTGGAATGCCCGTTCTACGGGGTAGAGCGGATGACCGATCATTTAGGAAGCTTGGGGTATCGTGTAAACCAGAAGCGGGTCAGAGGGCTTTATAAGTGATGAACCTACGTACCCTGCATCCCAAACGGAACCTAAGCAAGGCTAAAGCAGGAGACCACAAATATCCGTATCTGTTGAAAGAGTTGAAAAT
>CAZAVR010000456.1:0-3797 GCA_964488435.1 uncultured Cytophagales bacterium
CGTAAACGAAATCGGCGGCACTCTTCTCATAGACAGTAACGACCTCGGATCAGTGTACTACTACACCCAACAATACGACAGCTGCATTTACTATTCCCTCCGGGCCGAAAAAGCCCTCATACAACAAAAGAACAATCAATTCATCCCCGTAGCACAGGGTAACGCCGGCTTGGGATACCTTTCCATCGGGAAATTAGAGCAGGCAGAGGCTTACCTGGAAAAGGCATTAAAAGCACATCAGAAATACGGTAACAAAAAAGAAACCGCCTTCGTGCTGATACAAATGGGCCGCCTGCGCAGGCGTCAGCACCGCGACAGCGAAGCCCTGCAGGCACTGCATGAAGCCAAAACGCTGGCCTCGGCTATCGGTTCGCCCCAGCAGATTATGGAAGCCTCAGGAGAACTGACCCGGATTTATGCCGAAAAAGGACATTATCAGGAAGCCTATCAGGAAATGGTGAGTCACCATAAAGTCAAAGATACGCTCTTTGAACAGCAAAAAACGAAAGAAATTACCCGCCACCTCATACGCTACGAAACGGAAAAAAAAGAACAGGAAATCGGCCTGCTGACGCAAAGAAATACGATACAGGAAATGAAAATCCGTCAACGCAGTCTCTACCTGGTGATCGCCGCACTTTTGGCAGGCGGCGCACTCCTGACTGCATGGCTGATCCATCGTACCCGCTTGATTAAGGAAGATAAACTTAAAAAAGAAGCGGTCATGCAAGAAAAACTACTAAAACTGGAAGCCCGCAATGCGCTTGAGGCCGACCGTTTGCGTATCTCCCGTGAACTCCACGATAATATCGGTGCCAATCTGACATTTATCCACACTACCGTAGAAGAAATAGCACACGAAAGCGAGCAGTGGGATGATTTGAAGGGCCTGGTAGACGACACCATCACCGAACTGAGACGTACAGTATGGCTCATCAACAGACCTTCTGTCAGGATAGATGAATGGCTGATACGTTTGCACGAGTATTACAGAAAGATAAAAAAAGTACAAGTAGAAACCGATGACATAGAAGATGACGACCGGATACTTTCCTCCAAACAGGCAACGGCGCTTTTCAGGGTGATTCAGGAAGCTGTCAACAACAGCCTTAAACATGCCGGGCCCGAGCGGATCTGCGTTTCGGTAAAAAGAAAGGAAAACGGTATCTCGATTTCTATCACCGACGACGGCAGCGGATTTAAGAAAAGCGATGTGCATCACGGATTCGGACTGGTCAATATGGAACAGCACGTAAACGAAATCGGCGGCACTCTTCTCATAGACAGTAACGACCGTGGTACCCGTATCAGCTTATATCTCCCCACACCAAATACGTAGCACTGCGTATCGCAAAACGCCGGATTTCCTATTTTATTTGTGATACCAAACCAGGTAAAGATGAAGCAGCCAATTTCTATTGCCATAGCAGAAGACAATGTTCTTGCCTTGAAATCCATCCTGAAGAAACTATCATCTTTTGACGATTTCCTGGTCGAAATTACAGCTTTGAATGGCTCAGACTTATTAACAAAACTAAAAAGACGCCCCATTGACATCGTACTGATGGATGTGGCTATGCCAGTATTGGACGGGATAGCCGCTACCAGGCAACTGAAAGCATTGTACGAAGACACGAAGGTGCTGATACTCACAACTTTTGATGACGACGACAAAATATTCGAAGCCATTCTTGCCGGTGCTTCGGGCTATCTGCTCAAAAATGAAAGCATAGAAGCGATAAGAAAGGCTATACTGGATGTATGTGACGGCGGCGCGGCCATGTCCGCCGGCATCGCCTTGAAAACGCTGAATCACATAAAAAAAAATGCACCCTCATTTTCCGAACCCGAAGAAAAATCCATCCTGTCCCATCGGGAGACAGAGATACTCAAAGAATTAAAAAGAGGCCTGGCTTACAAGCAGATCGCCGATAAGTTTTTTATCAGTGAAGGCACTGTACGTAAACATACGGAGAACATTTATCGCAAGCTACAGGTTAATAATAAAGTCAGTGCGGTCAATGTAGCTATCGAAAACAAATGGCTTTAAACCACTGAAATTGTCTCCCGGAAAAAAAACAGGCTCTGCTCGCACGATCCGTGGGGAAAGCTCCCCGTAAAGCTCACACTTTCATAAGCAGAATTCACGATTTTGTGTACTTTTGCTTACGATTTTTTATGAGAACTACTTATCTGGGCCTGCATATAGCAGTGCTCCTCGCAGGGTTTACAGGCGTATTCGGAAAACTCATTTCCCTCAATGAAGGGCTCCTCGTTTGGTACAGGGTCTTCTTTTCCGCTGTTTTCCTGTTTATCTTTATACTGCTGTCCGGAAAGCCGCGTCCTTCCTTTACCAAAGAAAAGCTGAACATCGGTTTAGTGGGCATCTTCATTACCATTCACTGGGTGTTTTTTTATGCCAGCATCAAATATTCCAACATTTCCATAGGGGTGGTGTGCTATAGTCTGACCGGATTTTTCACAGCCATATTCAGCCCGTTGGTCAACGGCAGGAAGTTCTCAGCCATAGAGCTGCTGCTGAGTGCGCTGACACTGTTCGGGATAAGCCTTATTTTTCATTTCGACGCATCTTACCAGTTGGGTATTGTACTGGGCGTAGTCTCATCGGCATTGGCTTCACTCTACACTGTTTATAACGAACATCTCGTCAAACGCTATGATTCGCTCGTGATCAATTATTACCAGATGATCACAGGAACCGTCTCCCTTGGGCTTCTTTTACCGGCCTACCTCCACTTTTTTCCTTCGGAACAGCTGATTCCCTACGGTCGGGACACCTTGTATCTGCTCCTGCTGGCTTTGTTCTGCACGGTGGTATTGTATATTCTGTTTGCGGAATCGCTGAAGAAAATACCCGCCTTTACAGTCAGTCTGAGCTTCAACCTGGAACCCATTTATTCCATCACCATCGCCTTTCTTTTTTTTAATGAAGGCAATGAAGTAAATGCTTCTTTCTACGCAGGCTGCTTCTGCGTGATGGCTTCTGTGGGGCTACAAACCCTCCTTTCTCAGAAGCGATAACTTTCGCTTTTTCATATTTTTTCCGCTAAACCGGTAATATATATGCCGGAAAACCCTATTTTTAGCTTCCCCTCCTTTACGCTGCGATCGGTTTTCTCCGTTTTCCACCTTTTAACACATGAACTCTGTATGAAGATTACATCCTTTCTAACTTTACAGTTTTACTACGGAACTGGCGGGGGACATGTACTCAGAAGATTATCGGGAGGCAGCACAAGCTTTCAGAACAGTATTTTATAAATGCCCGCCTGTTTGTAAATTAACTGCTCTATCATATTTAATGTTCTGTCTCTAAAAATAGCTCATGACCTACAGCCAATCCATATTACAAGATCTCCGTCAGCAGCTTATCCGGCTAAGCGATCCATCAGTACAAGAAGTCAACGCCCGTTTTTTTAAAGAAACAGTACAGTCATACGGTGTCAAAGCTGCCATAGTTCAGAAAACAGCACGGGATTTTCTCAAAAGACTTCCATCACCTGGCAAAGACGAAATCTGGGCTCTTTGTGAAGAACTGTGGGCATCCGGCTATACGGAAGAGGCATTGATCGCCTGCCAATGGTCGCATGCTTTAAAAAATAAATACGAACCGGAAGATTTTGAAATCTTTGAATCTTGGATCGAACGTTACGTTACGAATTGGGCTACCTGTGACACATTATGTAATCACACCATGGGATCTCTTTTGGAGATGTTTCCCGAAACCATCAAAAAATTGAAAAGGTTCTCCTTTCACGAAAACAGATGGATGCGAA
>CAZAVR010000457.1:0-3766 GCA_964488435.1 uncultured Cytophagales bacterium
CAGGACCTTGGTTTTGGGTATCAAGTCCGACTTACTGTTCCCTGTGGCCGAGCAGCATTTCCTCAGCCGCCACATACCTGATGCCGAATACCGTGAAATTGATTCGCTGTACGGGCACGATGGCTTCCTGATAGAGTACAAACAACTTACCCAGATAATAAAGAGTTGGCGGGAAACAGCAGGAATGTTGGCCAACTGACGTCTTTGTAATAACCCGAGCGAGCGGACGAGTTATTCAAATAGCTTCTTTGGTGTAAAGATCAAAATCCTGTCAAGTATGTTTTTCCCGTCCCCGGCATTGATAAAAGCAAAAGAAATGTAGCCATACTGGGTTTTGTAGACAAGGTCATTTTCGTCAATGCTGACAAGGACGTTTTCAGGCAACGGATCAAATCCTCTGAATAACCTATCAAATCCTTCGGGGACTTTCATTGATTTTTCGACTTCCCTATAGCCGGTGGTTTCGAAGGCAAGCGCGTAAGGTAGCTCATATTTGAATCCGGTTCGTAATTCTATGTAGTCGCGATGGGTGTAAAAATAGAAGTCGTGATCTCTGAAAAAGACACCTCCGCCTTCATTATAGGAGGATCCTTCCTCTGTTTCACCGGTAAAGCAGGGGAGTAGCTTTTTAATATGCTCAGGCGCATCATTGGGGCTAAGGCCGTTCAGGGTGCCTTTCGCCAGATTGAGTTCTATTGCGCCGCATTGTGCTTGAGCCGAGAGGGATAGCAACAAAGCAGCAATTGTCGAAAACAGGAGATTGGTAATCGTTTTCATGGGATAGTTTGGTTAGAACAGGGATGAAAGATGGTATGGATAGTCGGAAGGCCTGAGTTAATTATATATTGAGATGAAGTACGAAGGCAGGCCATTCGCATTTTTTGTTGATCCGGTAACCATCCTGTACTTCAGATACTCATAATGAATAGTTTTTTTTGTAAACCCCATGGCAACCAAAGCAGTTTTATATGCGATGTAGGTTTGCGAATTGGTCGTACTAATTGATATTTTACCGGGCTCATCAAATCGTATCACATCGTAGTCGTATAACTGAGTGATGGGATTTAAGTCATAGTCCCGGCGGTATTTATCAGGATATTTGTGAAAGCAGGGCATTAAAGCCATTTCTCTCTCGTCATCTGTTGCATTTACCAATTGCAGTATTTGCCTGGGGCTTAAAAGGCAGGTTTGCGCATTTGCGAGGCTTGTATGCATGAAGAAGAAAACCAGAGCGATGAGCGAATTCGTGTTTTTCATGATGGTCATTGTTTACGATGATTAAAGTTTTCTCGTTGATTTTTTGCTTATATTTTACATATCCTGATCAACTGCAGGCATTGGATTTTCCCTTTCCTGTGCCTTCACAGTCGAGACATTTTATTTTTCCTTCTGCAGGGGAAATCGGCGTAGTGGCTACCCCATATCCAAACATATTCTGTCTGACCATCGTAAGTGGCATATCGATAGCCATTTTCCATTTCCATCGGGAAGTAAGCACTGATTTTTCCCATGCCGTTGCATTTCTGACAGGATTTGCGGGACTGTCCGGAGCACCATGTGCAAGTTTCTTCACCAGTACCTGAGCACGACGCACATAACTGTGTGCCGAGCCCTTCGCAATCGCTGCAGGTGTGGTGGCTGTGTCCGAAGCAGGCCGTACAGGTTATTGCACGCGTGCCCTGGCACTGGATACAAGCTGCCGTTTCTTCGCTGTGGGTTTCTTCGCCGGACGTTGGGCTTCCGCAGGCGCTCAGGATCATCCATGCGGCAAGCATGGGTAGCAGTCGTTTGATAAGTTGATAGGAGATCATCTGAATGATGGTTTAGTCTACATTGTCAAAGTAATATTTATGGGATCCGTACGTCCTCTCCGGATCATTTAACTCCAGGGTGAGACGGTCTGCGTTGACCGATCTGACGAGATAATTGATGGTACTTTCATCGTCGAAAGTCAGAAACAGTACGCCTGAATCCAGCTTCCACGATCCGGCCCATTTCTTGTTTTTCTCTTTTCCGGCAAATGAGTGCCATTCAAAGTGACCGTTTTCCTTTAAATTCAATATGATTTCATCACTACGCCATTTGCCTTCTATGTTGGAAGCTTCCATTTTTTTGTGACCGGAATTGTTTTCGAAAGCCAAGAGCCAGATGACGTAGCCTATAGTGGCGATAATAACCACGAAAAATACCTTTACTGAGATGGAGCCGGCCTCCTGGATAACCTCCCTCCGTGTTCCGTCTGCTTTGAGGGGTTTGATCAGACTGCTTATCCAGACGAGCAGATAAGTAGCCGAAAAAATGGCGACCAGCGCGACAATTACTATTTGCATATCGTTTAGTGTTAGAGGTGATATAATTTTGACTGTTTCCGGGTCTGATCCCTTGGTTTTTCTAGCTCGGGTTTGATACATTCCCGAAAGAGTTGCAGCTTATTCTCTGCATTGAGGTAGTGAAATAGTTTTTGTTTCCTGTTTTTTATCATGCTGAATTTGATTGTTTTCTCAGTAAGTGAAGTTTTAGAAAAAGGGGGAAGGCTGTTTTGATTTTTTTTTTGATGCGTGCGGGGAATGGATAAATAATTTGTTTATGCTATTTTTGTTGGCTGTCGGGTGTATCTGAAGGCTCTCCGCTTAGTACATTTTTCTGCCTGGTATCGCTTGATGCGCCTTCCCGGATTCCGGGTAAGCAGAGCGTAGTTCCCATGGTGTGTGATACCTTCCTTGAAATCCGAAAGTGTTAATCCGAATCAGAAATCCATTCCTCCCTTTATGACCTTTGAATCAATCAGTGAAGTTTCCGGCCATTATGACAAGTATCTTGCTATCCTGAAAGGCCGGGTGTTGACTTACGGTGAGTTTTACAACGAATCGAATCAGCACGAGACAGGTGATGAAACACCGTCTTCTTGGCTAAAGAGGGTTAGATTTATCATGGCTGACATGAGGCGGAGGTACGAAAGGCTCCAGTTGATAAGTGCTCCCGGGGCACTGGATGATTTGCGCAACCCGGGCCATTCCCTGATAAAGGAGTTTGTGTCGCTTATGACAGATCAGTTCGCTACAGAAGCGAAAGATGGGGTATTCAGAGAGCAGATTCTCAAGTATATTTTTGAATGTGATAAACAGCAAACACGGCCGGTATTGATTCAGGCATTATGTGAATCCGCCGTAGAATTGGGTCTCTGTTCAGACCATCAAGAATTTGATAGCAAAATTCGGACGATGCGGGAAGAACGCGTAGCGGCTTCCTCTGCTCCCGGTGCGGATATTGTTAAGCGGCTTCGCCGCGATATCGATAATACGGGATTCACAAACAAGATAGCCAGAAAGAGAGCATTGCTTTATAAAGTCGAAGCTGATATCCTGGATCTTAGTAAAACACGAACATTTAACACACTAAAAAGAAATGTTGATGGAAAGATCAGGATGCTCGATGTTTTTTTTAGCGATATGGATGTGGTCAGGTTAGTTTCCCCTGATCTTGACGACGCCGGCGCGAAAGTTATCAGGCACACCATCCTCGAGCAGTATTCGTCCGCCAGGGCATGGATTGTGTCTGAAATGATTAAGCCCATTCTTGGAAAGGGCTACAGACTGGATGATTTTGAGAAAAGCTGCTACTCGGCAGATGTATTAGAACTTTTTGAAGTAAATACGGCGAACGGTTCCTATGTTTTTTCACCTTTCCATGATGGACAAAGTTTGTTTGACCCTGAAGATGAGGAATCCTATAGTACATCGGAAATGGGGGAAGGAAAGGAGAGAAA
>CAZAVR010000458.1:0-3749 GCA_964488435.1 uncultured Cytophagales bacterium
GGCCATGCTGCCAACATCGCTTTTGCCAAAAAAATCAAAAAACTGATCAAGGCCGGTCGTGGCGACATACCGCAATACAATCCCAGCAAGCCTCCCATTCTGGATATCAACCAGGTTTCGCAGTTGCTGGCCCATAGGTATCCGTTCCAGATGATAGACAAAATCATAGCACTGGATGAAAGTAGCGTAGTGGGCATAAAAAATGTAACGATGAACGAACAGTTCTTCATGGGGCACTTCCCCGGTAATCCTGTCATGCCGGGTGTTCTTCAATTAGAGGCCATGGCACAGACAGGTGGAATTCTGGTGCTTAGTACCGTTCCGGACCCTGAAAACTACTGGCCTTACCTGATCGGTATCGAAAATTGCCGCTTCCGTCGCAACGTATTGCCCGGGGATACCGTAATATTCAAATGTGTCTTTACTTCCCCGTTGAAAAGGGGTATTGTAAAAATGAGTGGAAAAGGCTATGTAAATAGCAATGTGGTGTGTGAAGCAGATATGATCGCCAGCCTAGTCAAGAAAAAATGATACAACCATTAGCCTATATTCACCCGGAAGCCAAAATTGCGCAAAATGTGGTCATTGAGCCATTCGCTATGATCCACAAAGACGTGGTAATCGGCGAAGGAAGCTGGATTGCTTCACATGCCGTTATCAACGAAGGCGCACGCATCGGCAAAAATTGTCGTATTTATCCCGGTGCTGTGATTTCTTCCATTCCCCAGGATCTGAAGTTTAACGGCGAGTATACACTCACCTTTATCGGTGACAATACCACAGTCAGGGAATATGCCACCATCAGCAGAGGAACTGAAGAACATTGGAAAACGGAGATCGGCACCAATTGCCTGATAATGGCCTATGCGCACATCGCGCATGACTGCCGGATAGGCAACTACTGCATTCTGGGAAATAACGTGCAGATAGCCGGTCATGTCCATGTGGGTGACTGGGCGATTATCAGTGCGCTGAGCGCCGTCCATCAGTTCACACAAATAGGCGTACACGCCTTTGTTTCAGGAGCTTCGCTGGTCAGGAAGGATGTACCTCCATTTACCAAAGCAGCCAGAGAACCTATATCCTATGCCGGTATCAACTCGGTGGGTCTTCGTAGAAGAGGCTATACCAACGAACAAATCACCGACATCCAGAATGTATACCGATACATCTATATGAAGGGGCTCAACAATGCTGAAGCATTGAACCTTATCGAACTGGAACTGCCTGCATCTAAGGAACGCGATGAAATTGTCAATTTCGTGAGAAGCTCCGAACGCGGCATCATGAAAAGTCCGCTTCAGTTTAAAGAGAACGAGGATGCTGAGTAGTTTAAACTTGTGGATGAGTCGTGCTGATAACAGCTGAAAATGCCGGAAAAAAGTTTGTATCCGAATGGATTATCCGAAAGGCCAGCTTCCGGCTTGAATCTGGCAACAGCTATACATTCGTAGGGCCTAACGGCAGCGGAAAATCCACACTCATTCAACTTCTGATGGGGATCATTCCGGTTTCGGAAGGATCCATCACCTATCGCACAGCTGCAGGGGCAGCCGGGATCGACCCTGACCAATGGTACCGGTCCATCATACTTGCGGCCCCCTATATGGAAGTGATCGAAGAATACACGCTGAGAGAGCTCATCGACTTCCATCGTAAATTCAAACCCTTCAAAAACAATATTTCCGGTGGTGAATTTGAAGATTTCATCCGTTTGTCACACGCAAAGGACAAGCTTATCCGTCATTTCTCTTCGGGAATGAAACAAAGGCTGAAACTCGGACTTGCCTTTATGTCGGACGTCCCCGTCGTTTTTCTAGACGAGCCTACCTCTAACCTGGATTCGGCTGGTATTGACTGGTACCTTGAAAATATCGGTAAAATAGGGGCGGATCAGCTCCTGATTATAGGATCAAACCAGGCATACGAATACGAATTTTGCAGAAACATCCTATCTGTTTCGGACTTCAGGCATACCGGGACGGTACCACGACTTCAAGAGCCTATCTAAGTAAGTTACGAAAAATAATTGACAAATGCAAACGTTTTTCGCATAAAAGATATCCGTGTCAAACCGAATGCGTGATGCCAGAGCAGCTCCCGCCTCCCTGGCATCACAAAGAAGCGAGAATTAATTCAGTAACTGATCAAAGGTAAGAGAAACATAATACATCCCGCCTATGTAGGGATTTGCCCACCCGGTCTGGTACAATTTACTCCCGATATTGGTCCCCCCGATTTTTACGATGGATTTCAGTGCAGTAAATTTCCTGCTTACCTGGGCATCAATGGTAGAGATTGCAGGAATGATCGCCTGCCTGGACGGATCCAAAGACAATCTCATCGCAGTAGGCACATACGCAGAGCTCCAGATAAAAGCATCCTGCCTTCTGAAAACCACATTGAATCCCCAGCCGGTACGAGCGATATTTCGATTGGCCAAAGTGACGGAATAACGGTATTTCGGGGTATTAAAATTGATCTGGTCTCCATTATCCAGCAGATGTGAATTCATTTCGCCACTGAATAGTTTTACCCCGCCCGCGTCCAGCGTGTTGTTTGAAACATTCGCCCCGATGGTAAAGTTAGCCGGCAATACATAATCACCCCCAACACCAAATCCCTGTGTGCGTACCGTACCGGAACTGTAGTTGGACGGCATGGAATAATAGCCCTTAGTAGGGCCTTCCTTTACCTCAAGAATGGTTCCTGTGATCAAATCTCTGTAACTGGAATTGTAATAATAGGCATCCACAAAAAGCTTCCCGCCGATCAGTCCTTTATATCCGAACTCCGTAGAAACCACTTTTTCCGTTTTGTAATCCTGGAATTGATAAGGCAGCCCGGTGAAAGTATTGAATACCTGAACTCCCGTGAAATACTTCTCCCTTAGCGGTGGCAACGCCCCTATAAGCCTGGAAGTAGGTGTGAGTAAATCTATATACTGTCCCTGCGCATCCGGAATTCTGAAACCTGTCTGGAAAGAGGCACGGATGTTATGGTCTTTAGCCAAAGTTAGTACGCCGGACAAACGGGGAGAAAGCTGTCCTTTGAAATTCTCATTCTTATCATAACGTAAGGAACCGGACAATCTCAAAATACTCGCTATAGTCTTCTGTAACTGGAGGTAGGCGCCGTATTCTTTGATAATCGGTTCGGCGCCGTCCGGCTTCTTATAGAAAATGGTTCCGTTGGAATTCAGGTCGAAGATACGGTAACTGGCACCCGCTATTACTTCCAGTAGCTTTGGATCTATCAGTTTGCTAAAATTATACATTCCCTCGAAGTGATAGAGATTGGTTTTATCCAGGAACCTCGCTCCTACGCCTGCCGCATCTCCGGGAATGGGCTTTCCGGTTACCGTTTTAAGCCGTTCCTCAAATTCAGGTGTACCCGGAACAAGCCGGCCGCTTCCACTCTCCAGTCCGTTTCGGATATTGGTCAACGCCTGGTTCCTCCCGCCATTGATAGAAATAGCTGCGTTCTGATAAATTTGCAAAAGCTCACTCGTACTGGCGCCCCCCGCTGCGGCTGTCTGGATAGACTGCAGCACACCGGGCAGCGTGGTCCCTACGTACGTACCTGCATAGGACCCGAAGAAAGTAGGATCAAGAACTACAGCGCCATTCTGGACTGTCCATTGATTGTTCATACCCAGTCCCGCCACTCCCGTGGCAAAGGTCTGTCCTGAATTTTCCCTCGTAGTATACGCCCGCAGGAAGAAATCAGAACCTTTCAACTCGGCCTTG
>CAZAVR010000459.1:0-3743 GCA_964488435.1 uncultured Cytophagales bacterium
AGCAGGGAATGATCGACCGACTCCCTCGCGGTCAAGCGGTAGAAACTACCCGTTCCAATGTACGCGTAGCGCTCCCATCCCTTTCCACTTTTTCTCTTTATGAGCGCAAGCCTGGCCGAAACATACAACCCGGGCATACTGAATATTATTTTCACACCGGCTTCCTTCATCTTCCGCGTCCACTGCATATTCTCCTGCAAATCCAACTGGGAATTCGGCTCGATAAAAGTGACTACCTTTTTACCGTTTCTGGCCGCACTGATCAGGGAGTTCACGATAAAAGAGTTTGCGCTGATTTTGTAAAGAGAAATATAGATTTCTTTTACGTTCGGATCTGTTGCACTTTCTGTAAAAAAACGCACCAGCGGATAATGTGAATGGTATGGTAAATGGAGCAATTTATCTCCCGCCTTAATAGATTCAAAGACGCTCTGCTCTTCCGGAAAATCATAGCCCGTCACCGGCTGGTGAACCGGATAATATAGCTTTTTGAAAAAAAACGGAAAACTGTCGAAATCCTGAAACCTGAGATACCTTCCCCTCTCGTAAAAAATGGGGTTCGTCAGGCCTGCTTTCTCTATGAGCTGTGTCCGCATTTCGTCTGACATACCGAGCTCTGAATAAAACAGCTGGGGAGTAATAAAATTCTTTTTCTCAAGCTGACGGGCAATTCTCTGAGCGGCTTGCGGAGGGAAATCGTCCTCCACTGTTAGCTCAAAAAGCCTTTCAGCCATTACAGAGAAACAATCTATGGTCTCGTACCCCGGAAAAATCAAAGGTAGATTTTCGCGGATCACATCCTCCAAAAACGCCACCTGCCGTACGCCTGCATGGTCCGGCAACACCACAAACCGGCCGAGTTCCTTCGATGGAATGTTCACATAAGCATATATAACCGCACCATAGTCATCTTTTCTGAACATCCGCACAACAAAATACAGCGTACCAGGCTCAAAGGAAAGGGCCTTTGAACCCTTCTTGGTATCCAGAAAAACCGGCTGAAGGTATCGGAAGACTTTGTCTGTAAAAAACCTTTTTACAAACGGCTGGTGATGGGAATGAAACGGCTCTTTAAAATACAAGTGCACACCCTCCCTGAAAAGTGCCCCGTGCACGCCCGCCGAGATCACACTGTTGAATTCCTCCAGCTGATTTTCAAGCGTTTCATGGATGTGCTCCAGCAGGGGTTCAGGATAAAGATTCTGCTTTTCGAGAATATCCCTGGACACTTCTTTCAAAGCATGAAGTGTACTGATCTTGTTTCTCAGGAATTCATCAGTCTGCGCGGAAAATTGACCTGCGAAGCTAAGACGTACACCGGCAGGTACAGATCTATCCCTCGCCTCCATAAGAAGCCGATAGTTGTAGGAAAGCCAGCTGAGATGGCTGTCAAAATATGGATGCGCTACATCTATCATAGCGGTCTACTTTCCCCATGTATCAGGTGACATTCGCCAGGAGGCCAATGCCGCCACCTGATCCGACGTGATGTAATTCTTTTCGAGTGCTTTCCTGATCATTTCATCATAATTGCTCAGCACTGCCAGTGTGACGCCGCTATTCTGAAAATTCTCTGCGGCTTTGTCCAATCCGTAGGTAAAGATGGCCGCCATACCTACCACTGTTACGCCCGAAGCTCTTAAGACCTCAACCGCCTTCAGCGAGCTTCCGCCGGTCGATACAAGGTCCTCAAGCACAACCACTCTTTGTCCTGCTTCAAGATGCCCTTCTATCTGGTTGGTCATCCCGTGCTTCTTGGGCTCAGGCCTGACGTAGGCGAAAGGAACGCCCAAAGCATCGGCCACCAATGCACCCTGAGGAATGCCCGCCGTAGCCACACCTACCACTGCATCTACCTCTCCGAATTCCTGACGGATCATCTCCACCAGCGCAGCCTTTATTGCGCTGCGAACCTCTGGAAAAGAGAGTGCGATCCGGTTGTCGCAGTAAATCGGCGAGTTCCAGCCAGAGCTCCATTTAAAAGGGTGATCCGGGCTTAATTTGATTGCGCGAACATGAAGCAACATCTCTGCTACCGATTGGGCAACAGTCTCCTTTTTAACCAAAGTCATGTGTACAGTGGAATGAAATAAAAAATTAAAAAAATTATAACTGCTTTAGCCGATCAGCAGGTAGAATCACTCTTTGATCAGGTCCTTTCTCTGTACAGCTTCAATGGGCGTCCTGTTCAAATCTTTCCGCCATTCTTTCTCCCTTAAATCACCATCCTTCACGCCCTTGATAAATTTCGCCCAGGCAAAAGGGTTAAGAAAAGGGAAAGTAGTCGCAAAACCCTTGTTGGATGCCGACTCTCTGCCGAACATATACTGATCCATCGTATGCCTGAAGTTGGTAGCGGCATTGTTAGGCACCTGTGCAGCCATCCTGTTGATGTAGTCGACATCTGTACTTTTTGCCAGGGCATCGCGGTCGGCCTGATCAGGAAGCCGCATTTCGAGGAAAGCCTTCTTGAATTCTTCTTCGGATGCGTAAGGATAAATAACAACCTCTGCCAGTACCTGAACATCCTCGCGCATACTCACCACCGCAAAGTAGGTTTCATTGTTATAATTTCTCGGAATGACATGGTATTGCTTTTTAAAACCCACATAACCAAACACGACACTATCTCCCGGAAAAACAGGTATAGAGAAATAACCGGTCTGATCTGCAAGCGTTCCCCTGTTTATTTTCGGTATAGTGATATTGGTATTGGGTAACCGCTGCGTAGTTTTAGAATCCACAACAATACCCGTAAAAATAATCGCCTTCCTCTCCCCTTGCGCCTTTGCGCCGGTAACCGCACAAAGAGAAACAAGTAGAATTAATAGAACTGATACTGTATTTTTCATTAGTGACGTTAATTCTTACCCGATTTCTGATACTTTGTTATAGTACTTTCTCAAGTGCAATCCTACCCGGTCATACCGTGTAGATTACTTCCCGAACCATAAAGTTACACAGTTTAAGAAAATAATTTCAAAAAAGTAATGATAAATGGTGCCGAAAGCAGCAGCCCGTCGAATCTGTCAAGGAAGCCTCCGTGCCCCGGTATACTGCTTCCGGAGTCCTTAATAGAGATACTTCTTTTGAAAAGGGACTCCACGAGGTCGCCGTACGTACCGGTCACTACAATGATAGCCCCGATACAATACCACTTCCAAGGCTCAAATGTTGTGAAATAGATGCCAAGCAGGAAAGCAATAACAGAAGAAAAAATCGCTCCGCCTAAGGCACCCTCCCAGGATTTTTTGGGCGATACACGCTCGAAAAGCTTTCGCCTCCCAAACTTGCTTCCCGCGAAATACCCTCCGATATCTGACGCCCAAAGCAACAAAAGACTTCCGAGTACGATCTCGTAATTGTAAGTCCCGCCACGCATAGCCATTACGATCACCAGCGAGTAAGGCAACGCCACATAAATCAGCCCCAAAAAAGTAAATCCAATATTCGTGAACGGCTTGCTGTCGTTTTTCTTATACAATTTAATAAAGTAAATGAAAGACAGAATCGGACAAATAATGAAATAGTTTTCCGCCGCTACCAGCCCCTTCTCAATCGCCCAGGATAGTACCACCAGGAAAACCCCGCAAAAAGTCCCGTAGGATGTGAGCGGCAAATTCCCGTCCAGGCCCAACAGTTTATAAAACTCAAGTTGCGTGAGTGCACACAAGGCACATATCAACAATAGAAAGGTAAAATTGCTGTATAAAATAGCGAGCACAATGAGAAAAACACCGCCG
>CAZAVR010000460.1:0-3739 GCA_964488435.1 uncultured Cytophagales bacterium
CAAAATACCTGGAGTATAGTTTTCTGCAGGGACTGAGCGTCACACCCAATATTTGTTTCGGAGAACTGCGAACGCTACTGAATCGTATTCCAAGTGAGAAAGCAGCAGATTTTAAGGCATTTATAAGTCACTGGCTTTCATTTATCAAGGAAAATTATAGCACATGGAAGCAAGTTGTTCGAATAGGAGATTTGCCGGGAATTGGTGCCGCCGAGGTTTACGCGCATGTTGGTAACAATCGTAGCTTTTTGTGTTTTGTTAATCAGAATCCATTCCCGGTCACATCTAAAGTCGCTATCAATAGTACTTTGGGGCTATTTTCAACGGACGAGGGTTATCTGTTGAACGAGTTATATCCCAACAAAGGACTGGTTGCGGAGCATCCTTTACCGTATGCCAAGTCCGGTGACTCCGTTTTGTTTCAAATGGCTCCGCATACTGTAAGAATTGTCGAACTTAAGCCATTGGATAAACGGGAAATGGAATCACCTGTTCTATATGGTTTGGGTGAATACACATTGACAGAGTTGGATAAAGGCAATGCTTATAAAGTAGTTTTTAAAATGCCCCAGGGCAAGACGTTGAATGCCGGGCTCGTACTGCCGCCAGGTAAAAAGATCATTAGTCTCCTTGTGAACCAAAAAGCAACAGTACCTATGTTCACTTTTCCGGTTCAGGCGGAAATAGTGGATCAGGATAGTCACATTGCACGAATTAGCATCAAAGGCCCACGGGAACATACTCCGAGAGCCCTGACCAGGTGGACAGTTGGCTCTGATAGTGCTTTGGTGGATTTTCCAACAAAAGAAGTTAAAGGATTTCTTGGTGCTTTAGTACACAATGCTTTTAGTGAAGACTACATTGTCGAGCTGACCTTTAGAATCGGGGAATCTCAGGCTAACCCTTCTGCAAGTCTGGATGCACCATTTGAGGACTCTCCAGCAAGGGGTAATGAGACGATAAATACTGCCACAACCTATAGAACTAGCTTTGTTTTACCATTTATTGAATACCAGTGGGGTATGGACAGGCCGTTGGGTGAAGACCCCGTTATTGAACTCGCTTTTTCTGATCCCGGCGAGGTGAGGGAAATTAAAGCATCGATCAACGAAAAGCCCGTTCCTGTGCTTGTCTATGTAAATCCCAAACGCAGGGATTATCAGTCTTATTATTTGGAATTGAGAGGTGAGGCAAAGCCCGGCAAAGTCAATTTGAAGTTGGAGGTTCTGTATAAATGAAATAAATGTGTTTATGTCTGTTAAATGTCGAGAAATGGATAAATGCCTGGCCAACAGTTTTAGTAAACTGTCTTATATATATCAAATTGCCTTTTTTGCAATGCTGTTTCCTCTGCTCTTCCCGATTGAAATCAAAGGGCAGCCGTCTTCTGAAAAAATTCAGGTTCTCTGGAAACAGAAGGAAATCGAAAGTAGCATCAGTGCGACAAATGCCCGGATTAGTGGGGTCGGTATTGTTCGCGGGGACGGAAAATTTGTTGCAGGCAATTTGAAAATAAAGTCGAAAGACTTCCTTAAAGTACTAATTGATATCAATGTTGCTAAGCCATCATTACGTACAGTAGATCCCGTTATCCATTTAGAAAATGGTCAGGCACCTTTTTCTTTCTTTTTGCACGACGTTTCTAAAGATTTCCCTATTTATATTCCCCAGTACGCTGTCATTGTTACGACCTCATCAGACGAAAGAACCTACGATGAGATAGAAAAGGATATTCTTTCGCGAAAACTAAGTACGAAAGTACAGGGAATATCTGCTGAAAGCGAGATGTCCTACGAGAAGGTATTTAACAGTACTCGGAATATGTCTGTTCCCATCTGGCTCGGGATAGGCCGTGATATGCGTGTTTTTGATATCTCTGAAGAGTTGGAAGATATGGGGCAGGAAGGAAAGATCATTCGGCCCAAATATGCCTCCTCCGGAGTTAAACTTTCTGAAACTAATAACCAGGCAGCATATATCTACGCACTCGGAAGAGGGGTTGGGCCGAAAAACAATATCACAAGACGGTTACAGGACGGGACCCTTCCAATCTATCATTCTACATTGCGAGACGATGATATCCTCTATCATTCCACTTCCTTTGTGTCTTTTGCCAGGATCGCCCTGGATGTATCTGCTAATAAGGGTACACACTATGTGGTCTCCGACAAACACAGCTACGGCAGGTCGTTTAAGGAGGAACATAGTAAGGAGTTGGAAGAGAGGATGAAAGCAGCCTACAGTTTTGAAGACGATGTGGTATTGTATAGTCGTACTATCATTGAAAATACGGGAGCTGTTCCGAGATACGCCTGGATAAAGGCCCCCAGACCGGGCGCCGGTTGGTGGAATAAATCACCCTATACCTATGATTCGAAAAATGGGATTTCTCAGTATTCAGAAAACAGGGTTTTTTGTATCTCTCAACTGAATGGCATCCCTTTGGCTAAAGAAGAAACGGCCTTGCTGTTGAAGCCGGGTGAAAAGGCCACCTATGACTTTTTTATGCCACATGCTCCGGTAACCAAACAGAAGGCTGTCGCGCTGAGTGGTCAGTCATTTTCAAGCAGACTTGAAGAAGCGAAAGCATACTGGAGTAGTAAATTAACTTCAGCGGCCAGCATACGTCTTCCCGAAAAGCGAATCACAGAAATGTTACAGGCTGGATTGCTCCATCTCGACCTTATAACCTATGGACAGGAACCCAACGGAACATTGTCCGCAAACATAGGGGTATATACGCCTATCGGGACAGAAAGCGCACCAATTATTCAGTATTACCTCTCTATGGGCTGGCACGACGTGGCCCGGAGAACTTTGAACTATTTTCTCGAAACACAACTGAGCAGCGGGTACATACAAAACTATGAAGGATATACTGTGGAAACCGGCGCCGCATTGTGGACAATGGGAGAATATATGCGCTATACCGAGGATTTAGACTGGCTCACGAGGTCTAAAGAAAAGATTCTGAAGTCCTGTGACTACCTCATACAATGGCGTAATAGAAACAAAAGAGACGAATTGAAAGGAAGAGGCTATGGAATGATCGATGGGAAGGTAGCTGATCCCGAAGATCACTATCATCAGTTCATGCTTAATGGATATGCTTACCTGGGACTGTCAAGAATAGCAGAGGTCTTGAGAAAGATTGATCCCGTATCAGCCCAACGTATTAAAAGGGAAGCACACGAGTGGAAGGCGGATATAAGAGAATCGTTCTTCAATGCAATGGCTTTGTCCCCCGTGGTACCTCTGGGCGATGGAACGTGGAGCCCTACTGCCCCTCCCTGGACGGAAGCAAACGGATTAAGGGCATTATATCAGAAAAATGAGGCCTTCTGGACACACGGAACATTCACAGCTCCGGATGCGCTATTGGGTCCACTTTACCTTGTTTTTTGCGAAGTACTTGACCCATTGGAGCCCGCGAGTAACTTCCTGCTCAGCTATCACAGCGAATTGTTCTTCCAGGGAAATTCCGCATTCAGCCAACCCTATTACAGTCGTCATAACTGGCTACAGGCAAAGCTGGGCATGGTGAAGCCGTTTCTCAACACGTATTACAATACGTTGTCTGCTCATGCGGATCGGGATACTTACACTTTCTGGGAGCACATGTACCGTGTAAGTCCCCACAAAACGCACGAAGAGGCTTGGTTTTTGATGGAGACACGTTGGATGCTGTACATGGAAGATGGCGATACTTTGAACCTTTTGAAAACGATTCCGCGGGCCT
>CAZAVR010000461.1:0-3721 GCA_964488435.1 uncultured Cytophagales bacterium
GAAAAAAAACCATCGAAGCTACTGCTCTTTCCCACAAGACTGTGGATACGGTCTACATTTACAAAACCCTTGAAAGCCCCGAATGGAGAGAACAAACCAATACATACAGATATGATCCGCGGGATAGAAAAGAAAGCTTAGCTAAAAAATGGGAAAACGATGCACCTGCTGCCCAAAATATATCCGTGAATGAGCCCCGACCTGATGCACGGGAAACCTCTTCAGACCCACGCCTTACGGCAATAGATCCTGACAAAGCAGGGTTCACCGGACCCACGCCCATCGATTCTGAAATCGCACCTGTGCAGCCTTCAGGTGTAAAAACGAAAACGGATGCTTTTCCGGCTGACTTCATGGACAAGCACCACCCGGAAAGTACACGCACTGAGGAGGTTTTACCTGTAACCGGCGATGCTGCCCCCGGAGCGGCCGTGCCGGGCACCAACCAAAGCATCTCCTCTGCCATATCTGGCATGAGCCTGGATACAGACGACAAAAAAACAATCGCAAAAACCCAGGTGGAGACCCATTCGGAGGCAAGAAAACAAGAGGCCAAAAAAACGGAAAGCGCCCTCCCCGATTTCCTTACCAGGTCTCCCTTCCGGGTAGGATTTACTTACCAGATCAATAAAAACGGACGCGGTACCAGCGTTACGGTAGAAACACTGATAGGAAAGAAATTTGCTGTACATCTGGGCTACGGGAGCTTTAAAGTAGATGAAATCACATTCAAAGACGAAAGACTATTTAAAAAGTCTACCGGAAAAAGCTTTCTTAATATATACCCGGGAGGTTTTGTACAGGATTACCCCAAATATCCGATGATGAAACAGTCATTTGCAGGAGAAATCAGCATCAATACTACCCATCATAGGATTCCCTTTGGCGTGACCTTCCGGGAAGGACTGGGAAGAGATGTGAGCTTTTTGGGGGGTATAAACAGCCATATATCTCTCTCATCGAAGAGATCTGTGAGCTATAACCTTTACTACCCATCGAAAGCCATTCTTCCCGTCAAAGTGAATGAAAACCAAAAGAGGCTAACCATAGATAACCTGAACTTTTCTGCCGGGCTGGAGAAGGGCTGGGAGCCGGTTGTAATACAGGCCGAAGGATTTCTCTCTCTTAATTCCACTACTTCGTACATGAATATGAAGCAGATTACCCCGGGAGTAAGAGCCAGAGTTCTGATACGCTTCGCCCCAAGGCAATCTCCTGTGCGTTAAACCCGGATCCAGTCGGGCATCTAATTGTGTTTTGTGGGTTAAATCCCATTAGATTTGTTACAAATTCGGATGAATTACCCTATTTTTGGGACATGACTAATTCAACCTCACAGCATTGAAGTTCGCAGCAATTGACATTGGTTCCAACGGCGCCCGCATGCAAATCTCCTCAGTACTACACGACGAGGGCACTGTTCGTTTCAAAAAAGTAGAATACGTACGTTTTCCTCTCAGGCTGGGGCATGACGTCTTCACGGAAGGCCATATATCGGCTAACAGTGAAGACCGGATGGTGAAACTGATGCTGGCCTATCAGCTGCTGATGGAACTGCATGAAGTTGAAGATTTTATGGCTTGCGCTACCTCCGCCATGCGTGAAGCGGGAAACGGAATCGAAATAAGAGAACGACTGGAAAAACGGACCGGCATTCATATACAAATTATCGACGGACAAAAAGAAGCCGAACTGGTCAACAACATCATCATCAAATCTCTGGGTGAAGGACAGTGGCTCCACATTGACGTAGGTGGCGGCAGCACCGAGCTTAACATTTATCGCGACAAGGTAAAGATCAGTTCCAAATCGTTTAAATTAGGCTCTGTAAGGCTGTTAGAGGGAAAAGAATCCAAGTCGGCCTGGAATAAAATGCAGGAGTGGATCGTCTACAACACCGACAAACGCCTTCCCATACAGGCCGTAGGCACAGGAGGTAACATCAACAAACTCTTTGATTTGTCAGCTAAACTATCCGAAAACTCTGCAAGCTTTGCTGAACTTGAAAAGACCAAAAACTACATAGGAGGGTTTTCGCTCGAAGACAGGATCAACAAACTCAGTCTTAACCCGGATCGTGCGGACGTCATTACCCATGCGGGCGACATTTACTTATCGGCTATGAAGTGGGCAGGCGCCAGCCTCATGCAGGTACCGGATGTGGGACTGAAGGACGGGATGCTTCAGGTTCTTTATGACAGGCATTGCCGGAAAGTGCGGGTATAACCTCTGCGATACCTTCACAAGTCTTCTCGACTGCACGTCCCGGAACGAAATAAAGTCGAAGTGGTCATCTCGAGCGGAACGAAGTGAAGTCGAGAGATCTCCTACTATTTATGCAATGTGCCGTTTGAATAGGAGATGTCTCCACTCCGGTCGACATGACGCTCCACTCCGGTCGACATGACGCGCCGGGAAGATTCAAAGCGGGTTAGTATGTTCTTTACCCAAAAGCTCTGAATTAATTGCTTCAACTCAACCTATGCTGCTCCATCTCTCCCGAAGGAATAGATGGCCTCTCCCATAAATCAAGCTTATTTCTGAGAAAAGCAGGAGCCTCCAACAACTCCCAGTCTGTGACTACTTTCCTGAATTTACCAACCATTTCCCGGAGACGCCCGTACTCTTCAGCTGACCAACCCTTCTCTTCAGGTTCTTCCGCGAAGGTGATACCTCTGTCCACAATATAGGTATGCTCATTCTCGGCTACCTCCACCGGCATTTCAAAGGTAATGGAAGTCGGTGTGAGCTCCTTCTGAGGCGGGGACGACACGGTCACCACTTCCAGGGGAACATCGGCAGCGACAAGTACAGGCTCTTGTTTAGGCCCTCCCTCAGAAACGCTATCTTCATCTTCACTTCCGGATGTAGCCGTTCCCAATGGGAGATCGATCGGATTCTTTAAACTCTTGAAGCCGGCGGCCACGATAGTAACCCGGAGTTTGTCGCCCAGAGAATCGTCAAAAATAGTTCCCAGCTTGAACATCCGCGCATCTCCCTGGATCTGAGAAAGGACATAATTGGTGATCAACCTCTGCTCCCGCATCGTGGCTTCATTTTTCTCACTCGAAGCCAGTGTAACCAATATCCGCTTTGCGCCCGCGATCTCGTTATCGTTCAGCAAGGGAGAGTCAAGTGCATTTTTAATGGCAACAGATGCCCGGTCGTCGCCCTCTGCTTCCGCCATCCCCATTACGGACTGGCCGGCATCCTTCAGTACCTTCTGAACATCTTTGAAATCGGTATTGATATTTCCCTTGGTGGTGATGATTTCGGAAATACTTTTCACCGCATTGAGGAGAATGTTATCCGCCTGGGCAAAAGCCTGACTCATCTTCATATCCTCATAAAGCTCCTCCAGCTTCTCATTCAGGACCACCAGTACCGTATCACTATACTCCTGAAGTTCCAATATCCCCTTCAACGCCTGTTCCTTCTTATCCGACCCCTCCCATGAGTAGGGAGCAGTCACTACGGATACCGTAAGCATCCCCATATCCTTAGCGGTTTTCGCAATGATAGGAGCTGCTCCCGTACCCGTACCACCACCCATTCCGGCGGTGATAAAGACCATTTGTGTGGTACCACTGATGAGACTCTTGATATCATCCATGGATTCCAGGGCCGCGTCGGACCCGTTCTTGGCATCTGTTCCAGCCCCCAGCCCTTTCGTCAGGTTGGGCCCCAGTTGTATTTTGGTGGGAACAGGACTCGTAAGCAA
>CAZAVR010000462.1:0-3710 GCA_964488435.1 uncultured Cytophagales bacterium
ACGCATGACCTATGCAGAGGCCATGTCTAAATATGGTTCTGATAAACCCGATATCCGTTTTGGAATGGAGTTTGTTGAGTTGTCAACGGCCCGTGGAAAAGGGTTCCCTGTCTTCGACGAGGCCGAACTGGTGGCTGGGATATGTGTTCCGAATAGTGCCGGATACACCAGAAAGCAGCTTGATGAAATTACAGACTGGTTACGCAGGCCACAGGTTGGAGCCAAGGGGCTGGTTTACGTACGTTATGGTGCTGACGGTAGTCTGAAATCTTCTGTGGATAAATTTTACAGTGAAGAGGATCTGAGACTATGGGCCGAGGCTTTCTCTGCGCAGCCTGGAGATTTGTTGCTTATTCTTTCCGGCGATCAGTCTAAGGTGCGTAAGCAACTTGGAGAGTTGAGATTGGAAATGGGATCCCGGCTTGGATTTAGAAAGCCCGATGATTATAAGGTTTTATGGGTGCTTGATTTTCCTTTGCTGGAGTATGGGGAGGATGAAAAGCGCTGGTTTGCTATGCACCATCCCTTTACCAGTCCAAAGCCCGAGGATGTGGGGCTCCTTGAAAGTGGGGATTTGGCTTCTGTTCGGGCGAATGCCTATGACCTGGTGATCAATGGTGTAGAAGTGGGGGGCGGTTCTGTTCGAATATTCCAGAAGGAACTTCAGCAGAAGATGTTCGAAGTTTTAGGTTTTACGCCTCAAGAAGCCCAAGCGCAGTTTGGATTTTTATTAAATGCGTTTGAATATGGGGCTCCCCCACATGCAGGGATAGCTCTTGGTTTTGACAGATTATGTTCACTTTTTGGAGGAGCAGATTCAATTAGAGACTTTATTGCATTTCCGAAAAATAATTCGGGGCGGGATGTTATGATTGATTCCCCTTCTGTCATTGCGGAAGGTCAGCTGAACGAGTTAAGTATTTCATTGAAAAAAACGATCTGATCTCAACAATTACCAATGCATCCTGTTGCTTTAAATTAAATTCATGACAAAGGGTAAGCGTTCAATTTTCTTTAAGTATTTGCTAATTCCAATTTTTCTGTTGGGATTTTCCCAGGGTTTTAGCCAAACCGCAAAGCCGAGCAGAGAGCAAATTATAAAGTACTATTCCGAGGCTAGGGCCAAAGGAATGAGTGACGAGGAAATTGAAAAGCTGGCTATAGCGCAAGGATATACGGTAGAGGAAATATCCAGGGTGAGGAGAGAACTGGTTACACCTCCTCTTGTAAGAACCGAGGAAGTTACGGGAGTGGTTGGCAGCCGGGAACCTCCCGATACTTTAGCGGGCAATGTTTCAAAGAAGATTCTGCCGTCTAATTCGCAGGAGGAAATAAAGGTTTTCGGAGCAGATTTTTTTTCGACGACCTCTTCCTCATTTGAACCAAATCTGCGTATTGCCACGCCATTAGATTATGTGCTCGGTCCAGACGATGAGATAACCATAGATTTGTCAGGGAAGTATAATGAGGTATTCAAACTTCGCGTTAGCCCCGAAGGGACGGTCAGAATACTGAATTTTCCGCCCATTTATGTTTCGGGTCTTTCCGTAGATCAGGCAAAAAAGAGAATTGCCGCAAAACTTGGGACGGCATATTCGGGCTCCGGGGTTTATTCTAATATTGCACTTACGAAGATCCGCAGTATAAGGGTCACAGTGGCCGGTTTGGCCGGGAAACCGGGGACTTATACGCTGTCTTCTTTGGCTACGGTTTTTCACGCGCTTCATTTGTCGGGAGGGCCGAGCTTTAATGGCTCTTTCAGGAAGATTGAGGTGTTGAGAAATAACAATGTGATCAGGAAGATTGATCTTTATAAGTATATTGTGGATGCTGATGCGTCTGACAATATTATGCTCCAGGACCAGGACGTGATTCTTATCAGGCCTTACGACACGAGATTATTGCTGGAGGGTGAAATAAAAGAGCCGGCTTATTTCGAAGCGATACCGGGTGAATCGCTCAAGAGGATCATTGACTATGCCGGAGGGTATACACCTGACGCCTATACTCATTCCATTCGTTATAGACGTAATACAGGTAAGGAATACAAGGTGGGGCAAGTTACCGAGGCCGAGCTTCCTTCTTTTCTTCTGAAAAACGGGGATAGATTTCAAATAGGAAGAACACTGGATCGGTTTGAAAACAGGGTTACTATTGAGGGAGCTGTTTTTAGGGCAGGAGATTATGCCATTGAGCCTGGCCTTTTAACGGTGAAGCAACTTATAACGCAGGCTGATGGTCTGATAGAAAGTGCATTCCTGACAAGAGGGCTGATCAAGAGGCAGGGCAGTAACTTAGATAGGGTCAATATTGCTTTTGATCTTTCAAAACTTATGAGCGGGGAGGCAGAGGATATTGCATTGGCTCGAAACGATACGGTTGTTATTAAGTCTGCTTCTGAACTCCGGGAGGTAGAGAAAATAACGATAGTGGGAGAGGTGATCAAAGGGGGTATTTATGAATTTGGAAAGGGAATGACCGTACCTGATTTGATTTTTTTAGCCGGTGGTTTTACTAATGGTGGAGTTCCACATCGTATAGAGGTATCGAGGCGAGTTAAAAGGGATACTGCTGATATTCCGGCGAATCAGAACATACGCGTATTCGAATTGGAAGTTTCAGCGAATCTGGCGCTGTCAGAGGGTCCGAAGTTTGTATTGGAACCGTTTGACTATGTTATAGTAAGAAGATCCCCGAGATACGAAAGTCAGAAACACGTGTATATAACCGGCGAGGTCAAATACCCCGGACTCTATGCGATCAAAGATAATTTCGAGAAAATTTCCGATCTGATAGACAGGTCCGGCGGGTTAAAGCCGGAATCTTATATTGAGGGTGCAAATTTTAAGCGTGATGGTAATATGGTAGCACTGGATCTTTCCTGGATAATGAAAGACCGTTCGATACCTTCTAACCTTATGCTCAGGGATAAAGATACGCTGGAAATTCCCAGAAAGCTTGAGACCGTAGAAATTACCGGACAAGTTTTAAACCCTTCCATGATTAATTACGACAGCAAGTTTCGTTTTAGAGATTATGTGTCGCAGGCGGGAGGTTTTACAGAATTGAGCAAGAGAAGCAGCGTTTATGTAACCTACCCCAACGGTCGCACAGAACGGTCGAAGCGATCACTGCTTTTTTTTAGAAATAATCCAAGAATTGAGCCGGGTAGCGTCATCGTTGTGCCCTCCAGGGACAATGACATAAAGAGGGAGCCACTGACCAGGTCTGAAAGAATTATGATGTTTACAGTTATCAGCACGACGGCAGCAACGCTGCTTAGAGTTATTCAGGAAATCGTAACCAAATGAATAGTAATCCCATTGTTCAAGGGAGTGACAGCCGGAATTCAGATTCCCAAGAGAGCTTTGTGGAAATCAAATTTGTTGATATTGTAAACTTCTTCAAAAGGAACTTCCTGATATTTATGATAGTGGGAGTGCTTGCGGGAGTATCCGGATATTCTTTTAGTTTTTTGTTTAAGGAGACTTATCGAGTCGAAACTTTATTGCTTCCGGAATTGGATGGATTCAATGCAGGACAAAGCGGTAGCTTGAGTAGCATGCTCAGGATGAGCAATATTGGACAAAATGTAGAGGCAATTCGTCCCGACCTTTATCCTAATGTGCTAAGTACAAGCCCGTTTGCGTTGTATATGTTAGCTGTACCTGTAACTGACTCACATGGAAAAAAATATGCACGCCTCTCGG
>CAZAVR010000463.1:0-3700 GCA_964488435.1 uncultured Cytophagales bacterium
TGTATTTAAGAAATAGAGTAATATTGGCTTCAAATTCTCCGCGGCGGCGTCAGATTCTGACAGGCGCGCTGTACATATCATTATCACCGAAAAAGGTCTTAAAATATTGGAAGAAATAGATCCGTTAACCAAAGAGCTGGAAAGCGATCTTTACAATATTGACGACAGCGAAGCCGAAGAGTTAAGTAACCTTCTCGATAAGCTGAGAAGTTCGGTCAGGTAAAACATTCGCAATAAATCAACAACTAAATTGGTTACATCTTTTAATTGATTACTTAATTCAACCGTTAAAAACAGCAAAAATGAGAACATTGAAGCACCTTACCAATGCCCTGGTCGCAGTCCTGATCCTTTCACAAGTAGCATTGGCAGATGATGGAAAAAAAGTCGCCACTTACAAAATCGACGCTTCCAAGAGTCAAATTACCTGGAACGCCAAAAAAGTAAAAGGAGCCCATTTCGGCAAAGTTCCTTTCACTGAAGGTTCGTTTACACTGGAAAACGGTGCACTTACCGGGGGGAGTTTTGTAACGAGTATCGCTAACCTGACAGTAGAAGATCTTAAAGATCCTGAAAGCAATGGAAAATTAACCCGTCACCTGAAAAATGATGATTTCTTTTCTGCAGATAAATTCCCTACGTCAAAATTCGTCATCACAAAAGTAACTCCTGCCGGTTCCAACAAGTATGAAGTTACCGGAGATCTTACGATCAAAGGCATCACCAAGCCGGTCACTTTTCCCGTAACCGTAGCCGTAAGCGGTAAAACAGCCACCGCTACCGGATTAATAACAGTTGACAGGTCTAAATATGACATTAAGTTCCGCTCCAAGTCATTTTTTGATGTGGCTTCTCTCGGAGACAATCTGATTTACGACGACTTCACATTAGACTTTAAGGCAGTAGCGTCACTATAAGTAACCGTCCCTTTCTGGATTCAATCACAACTATTCCGTGGAAACGCGGGATAGTTTTTTTATGTCTGAACAACCGGGAAAGCCGGAAAATCATCGAGGTATTCCATCACCCCGTCCTCTGAGACTCTGAAGCAGTAGTGCGCCAATCCGTTGGTCACGGCCAGAAATGCCGGCCTGAGTGTGAAATTATAGCGCGCAATCTGCGCAAAAACCACCTCTCCCAATTTCACCTTCGGCGCCTTACATTCCACAAGCAGAAAAGGCACCCCCTCCTGAGACAGCACCATGATATCGCTCCGCTTGGCGAGCTTGTGGTAGTAGTGCCCCGTCTCCACTGCGAACAAGGAACGCGGATAGCCATATTGATCGATCAGCAGGCTGATAAAATGCTGTCTTACCCACTCTTCTGGCGTCAAAACCACATACTTGCGACGAATACTGTCAAAGATATAAGGCTTATCACCTACTCTTTTGAGCTTAAGCGCTATAGCGGGAAGGTTAAGAGAATCCATCCCCAAATTTAAAATACTTTGGCTCCGAAAGCCAATTCCACACGCATTAATCCAAATACTATTGTTCTCGGGCGGGGGACGAAACAGCCGCCACATTGAAAAGTCTCCATACACGCTGTCCAGGAAAATGGGTTCCGGCCGGCGGTGCGACTGTAATCATCTTTTAATGTCGTACCTTTGCCGAATGAATTTTAAGGAGTATTTAGATAGAGAACCTGTTTTCGGGATCATTGCCAAAGCTGCAGCCGAACTTCATGCAGACACCTATCTTATCGGTGGATTTGTACGTGACCTTCTACTGAAAAGGGATAGTAAAGATATTGACATAGTATGCGTAGGAAGCGGTATAGAACTCGCAACAAGGGTAGCTGAACACCTGGGCCCTCAAAAGCAGGTAAATATTTTCAAAAATTTTGGCACCGCTCAAATCCGTTCTGGTGACCTGGAAATTGAATTCGTGGGCGCGCGCAAAGAATCCTACCAGAGAGATTCACGAAAGCCCGTCGTAGAGGACGGAACGCTGGAAGACGATCAGAACAGACGCGACTTTACGATCAATGCCATGGGCATAAGCCTCAACCCCGGAGACTATGGACAGCTTATAGATCCTTTTGACGGACGTAAGGACATCAGTACCAAAACGCTCAGAACGCCGCTGGCCCCAGGCATCACGTTTTCAGACGATCCCTTGCGCATGATGAGAGCGATCCGCTTCGCCAGCCAGCTTAACTTTGACATCGATGCCGACACCTTCGATGGCATAGTCGAAATGAAAGACCGGATCAATATTGTATCCCGGGAGCGAATGGCGGAGGAACTTAACAAGATTATATTGTCACCAGTCCCTTCTTACGGATTCAAGTTGCTTTATCATGCTGGAATCCTGCAGATTATTTTCCCCGAGTTCATCGCCTTACAAGGTGTAGAACACATTGAAGGCAAAGGACATAAGGATAATTTTTACCATACCCTGCAAGTACTCGACAACACGGCAGCGCGTTCAAACGACCTTTGGCTTCGCTGGGCAGCCATCCTGCATGACATAGCCAAACCTGCCACCAAACGTTTCGACAAAAAAACACGGATGGACCTTTCACAACCATGAAGAAATAGGCGCCCGCATGGTACCGGTCATTTTTAAGAACATGAAACTGCCGTTAAATGAGAAAATGCGCTTTGTAAAAAAAATGGTCCGTCTCCACCTTCGCCCGATCGCGCTTGCCAAAGAAGAAATCACCGACTCAGCCCTCAGAAGACTGCTCGTCGATGCAGGTGAAGACCTCGAATCGCTCATGATACTTTGTCGTGCTGACATCACTTCCAAGAACCCCGAGAAAGTAAAAAAGTACCTGAAAAATTTCGATATCGTAGAACAAAAGCTCATTGAGCTCGAGGAGCGGGACAAACTACGAAATTTCCAACCTGTTATCACCGGTGAAATGATCATGAAAACTTTTGATCTGAAACCATCCCGTGAAGTTGGCATACTGAAAGAAAAAATACGCGAGGCCATTCTGGAGGGGATAATACCCAATGAACTGGAACCTGCCAGGCTTTTCATGCTTGAAGAAGGGCGAAAAATGGGGTTTTGAACCATGGCATACATCAATTTCTCCGGTACAGCACTACCCGACGAAGCTTCGGTTTCCGATGCATATCTCAGAGCTTCTCTAGCTGTGGCACGGCGATGGATCTCAGGAGAAAAGACCTTTGTAATAGAAACTTCCGGCTCCACAGGAACACCCAAACAAACCGCCGTCACAAGGCAGCAGATTCTGGCAAGTATAATGGCTACGGGCGCTTATTTTGGTTTGGGCAAAGGAACGCACGCATTGGTATGCCTCAACACCGGGTACATCGCCGGTATGATGATGCTTTTCCGGGGACTTGAACTGGACTGGGATCTGACCATCATCCCCCCTGTCTCAGACCCGCTCCATGTACTGCCAGAACAAAGTTCCTTCGACTTCACTGCACTGGTTCCATTACAACTCGAAACACTTTTAAACAGCCATTCCCCAGAATCCATTCAAAGACTTGGAACCCTGCTACTGGGCGGGGCGCCTGTGGGAAAAAAGCTTCATCAGAAAATACAGGTACTTAACCAGCCGGTTTATCACAGTTACGGCATGACAGAGACCGTTTCGCACGTGGCCGTCAGAGCCTTAAAAACTCAGGAAGATAACCAGCCCTATCACCTGTTGGGGGGAGTCAGCTACGGCATTGATCCGCGAGGGTGCCTCTGGATCCGTGGAGAAGTAACCGGCGGGG
>CAZAVR010000464.1:0-3694 GCA_964488435.1 uncultured Cytophagales bacterium
GATTATAGTAATAGTAAGCCCTGAGAAAACGGGCTTCTCCCAAAAGCCTTTTCTTCCGCACTTCATCCATCTCTATCCGCGGGACCTGTGTGATGACTTCGTTGGCGTTGGCAATCCCACGATAATGGCTTCTCCAATAAGTAGCACCGTATAAATTATCGGAAGTATTCTGCAAATTCCGGACAATGATACTATTGTCGGCCTGTCCGAGAGAGGTATTGGCCAGGCCGGTGGCAAATTCAAGCATCAGCCAGGGTGCGCCGTTAAATCCACCGCCAAGCACAGCTCTGAGGTCCTGGTAAACTGCCACCACTGCACTCTCTGCATGTTCAGGAAGGGTGTAATAGTTACCTCTGGTAAAATTAGACGGATCGTCCTCATCCAGAAAACCGGAGCATGAAACCATCGCTACTGTCATGAGCGATCCCCAGATACCTCTGCGGAACCGCTGTCCTATATTTTTTATCATCCTGATTTGAAAGATTTAAAGTCCGACTTGAAGTCCAATGGAGAAAACCCGCGCCTTTGGATAATCTGCCCTGACGTACCCTTGCCCGTACTGAGTGACATGCGTTGACACCTCCGGATCATACCCTGTATATTTTGTTAACAGGAAGAAGTTCTCCAGGGTGACATAAGCCCTCAGAGAACGAAACGCAGTAATTTTACCTTTGCTTACCGGAAAGCGGTACGCAAGCTGAAGATTCCGACCCCTGATAAACGATCCGTCTGAAACCATTCGGCTTTCGATGAGGTTGTCGTATCCGGCCGCGATGGGTCGTACTTCAGGGATCACTGTATTTTGATGATCCGGCCTCCATGCATCCCTTACAGTTCCTAGACTGTTGGCAATTCCTTGCCGGTACTCTCCGGAACGCACGTTCATATTCATCACATCATTTCCATACATAAACTGAACATCCAGGGTGAGCTCCAGGCTTTTATAGGTGATAGTATTGAGGAAGGTTCCATAACCATCCGGCATTCCGTTTCCAATGATCAGGCGATCCGCCTGGTTGATCGCACCGTCATTATTGACATCCTGAAATTTGACATCACCAGGACGCTTATTGTAGCGTGCAGCCTCAGATTCCTCTGAGCTCTTCCAGGTGCCCAGCCTAACATTTCCGTAAAATGAATTCACAGGCTGCCCTTCCCTCACAATTATAGCCCCGGAAATGATATCCGCTCCGCCGGTCAGTTTCGTTACCTTGTTCTGATTGATTGAAATATTGAAAGTTGTTGCCCAGGAGAACGTCCCCGTCTCAACATTTACCGATCGCACCAAAAACTCTACTCCTTTGTTCTGCATACTTCCAATATTCCTGAATATCGTTGCATACCCGCTACTTTCAGGAACCGGCGCGTCCAGAAGCATATCTACGCTTGTCTTGTGGTACCAGTCCGCTTCAAATCTGATGCGGTCCCCAAACAAACCAAACTCTATCCCTGCGTCAAATTGCCGGTTTTTTTCCCAACGCAAATCGGGATTAGCCAACCGGTTTACACCTACTCCTATCACTCTGGTCTGATTGAAAGAATAAGTATAATTCCCCAGCCCGGCCAGGCTCCGGTACACAGGAATTTCAGAATTCCCCGTAACACCGTAGCTGGCTCTCAACTTTAATCCGGAGACAGACTGAACGGCCTGCATAAATGGCTCATCGGACACTTTCCATCCAAGAGCCGCAGACGGGAAAAATGCATACTTATTTTTGGTCCCGAATTTGGATGATCCATCAAGACGACCCGTTACAGTAAGCAGATACCTGTCTCTGAAGCTGTAGTTGACTCTTCCAAAATAAGAATTGAGCGAGTAAGCACTACTTGAAGAAGAAGGTGGACGGGCAGAACTTCCCACTCCAAGATTGTTGTATTTATAGTAGTCGTCCAGAAAACCCTGGCTGGATGCCAGCGAATTGAAACGGCTGACACGCTGCCAGGAAAGACCAAGCAATGAACTCACCGCGTGCTCGTTATCCTGACGGTAATCGTGGGTAAGGTAATTCTCAAACTGCCAGGAATTATGCCGGGTGTTGGTAATACTCGCTATGCCTTGTTGTGCGCGGGAAATGAAATTCAGATCTCGTCCTGCGTAGTAATCTTCTCCCTGATTGATCTGATTAACGCCTAATACCGAACGAAAAACCAGATCTTTAGGAAGGAGCACTGCCGCGCTCACATTACCCAGAACCGTTTGCGTAGTTACATCGTAAGCACGGTTATTGACAATCTCCAGATAACTACCGCCGCCTTCCATCCCCGGATAATCTTCATTACTCCCGTAAGCTCCGTCCGCATACCGTACAGGAACAATAGGAATAGCTTCTATCACCTGACGCAATGGCGAAATCCCCTCCTCTCCGATCGGGTCTACCTGACTGTCTTTTTGGCTGTTGTAGCTAAGGTTACCGTCGATCCTGAGCCAGCTTTTCACCTTGCTGTCAAACACAATCCGTCCTATGTATCGTTTAAGACCGGACTGCTTCATGATTCCCTTCTCGTCCCGGTAACCGAGGTATACACCATAACTGTCGCCATCGCCGGAGCCTTTCGTAAACGACAATTGATGATTTTTAACTATACCCGTTCGCGTCGCCTCATTTTGCCAATCTGTATCGTAGAGAGGCTTGCCATTGCTATCAAATAAATTTGGATTCGTTCGTTTGGAAAGCGGATTGACATATTTCCCGCTGGCAAACCCCGCCGGATCGTACTTGGCCGCATTCTGGTAAGCCACTTCCTCTATCCTAAGAAAATCAGCCGAGTTAAGTAGGTCCAGTTTACGTGCCAGGCTGCTGATACTGGAATACACATCATAGTTAACCCTACCACCGGAATCTTTCGTTTTTTTAGAAGTGATCAAAACCACACCGTTGGCTCCCCGCGCTCCATATATCGCTGTTGATGATGCATCTTTCAACACTTCTATTGACTGGATACTCCCCGGATCAAGGTAGTCGAGCGGTGAACTGCCGTTGGCAAGCTCGGCGACGTTCAAAATAACTCCGTCTACTACGTACAATGGATTATTTGTATTGCTCAGCGAAGAATGTCCACGTATACGGATACTTGTCCTTCCGCCCGGACGACCTGAATTCACTGAGACGTTCACGCCTGTGGCCCTTCCTGAAAGTGCCTGTCCCAATGTAGCTACCGGGCGTTTCTGCAACTCCCGCTCGCTAACCGATCCTACAGCACCCGTGAGGTCGGATTTTTTCCGGGCACCATAGCCCACTACAACCACCGCATCCAGTAGTTGATCTGTTGCCTTCAACACCACCACGAGATTCTGCCTTTTGCCCGGAACCAGTTCCTGAGAAGTGTAACCGATGTATGACGCGACCAATGTTTCTTCTCCGGAAGCTTCGATTTCAAAAGTGCCGTCCGAATTGGTGATAGTGCCGCGCGTCGTGCTCTTTATCGAAATACTCACCCCTGCAAGTGGCTCGTTGCGTTCGTCCGTCACCTTCCCTCTGATCTTATCAGGTGTTGCGACGGTCACCTCCTGTGGTACAATCACTATGAGTTCAGCGCCATAATGCTGATGTGAAAACCCGGTCCCTGACAGTATACGGTTCAGTACCTCATCGACGAGGGCATTTTTAACCTGAAGGTCTACCCTTTTTGACAGAGGGAACTTCTCGGCATTGTATACAAACCTGCGCGAATAATTCAGTTGTTGTTCTAGCTG
>CAZAVR010000465.1:0-3665 GCA_964488435.1 uncultured Cytophagales bacterium
AATATACCCGCCACACCTCCGAAAGGATGTCTATATATATGAACTAAAAAAGAAATCATGATAAAAAAACAGTTAATAAAATGTAAGCTTTCTCCGGTTAACTCACCTCAAACAAAACCAATCTATCTGGAATGCTTTATACCGATTGACCACAACATTATTCATCCGCTCCCACACGCTTAGCAAATCTAGGGAGATTAAACATACATCACGCGTATCTAAACGAAATATTCGGCGCCAACTCTACTCGGTATATCTCGACTACTAATATAACAACTTTACCGACCACTTACTGCGTCATACATCGATGCCTAACTCCAACTGTTTATATTCGTCAAGAAAGCGCTCATACTTTGTCTAACAAAATCTGGTTTAATTGACTTAAGCGATTAATCCATTGATGATGCTGTCTGACATACTGATAATTCTTTTCTACAAGGTCCGTGTATTGATTTATGTTCTCCAGAATGTATTTAAGTTGTTCGAAAGGCTCCTTAACATCAATCTCAATTATTGGATTATATGGAAAAAGAAGCCGCAACTCATCGGGCGCAACTCCCCAAACAAGACATTTTGAGGCAAAGGCTTGAAAATAACGCGATGTAACTGTAGAAACGTTCCCACTCCGCTCCGGATGAGTAAGAGAAGAAGGTACACATACGGATATCTTGGAATTTGAAAGTCCCTCAATAAATTCTTCCCTGGTTTCGAAAATTATTTTACCCTTCAGTTTTTCAAACAAATAGTTGATCTTAGCATCGGCACATTTATCTCTGATTTCCAAATGGAGGAAATCCCACTTTCTACCCATTTGCAGCACATCAATTCCACGCTCGTGCATCGATCTGCTCTTATAAAGATCAACATTGATTGCTTCCGGAATCCAGTGACATTCGAAGTTTGGCAAATCCAGCGATCGGAAATAGTCCGAAGGCTGTTTTGCTGAGAAAAAAATCGCGTTTAAATCATACCTCTTAATTTTATCTAGAATTTCAGGATATCTCTTCTCCCATGCATCATACATCCATAATGACCTAAAACCTCTACCGAAATGGTAATGAGGAAAGCCTTTCGGCATGTTGAGATCCGTCATGAAATAAATATCCGAGTGCTCATGACGACTTTGGCTGGTTTTAGGCCTATACGTTATTGGTATATATTTATCTATCCCCCTATAAATTTTGCTAAACCACTCATTGTACCCCTCATAATATTCCCATTTCCTGTCGTCTAGAATCACAGATTCGAATTCAATAAGAGAGTCATAAGAAATTCCCGAACTCGGTTGGGTCCTGATAAGCTTTATCCGATTGGGCATAGTTCCTGTTTTTTCTAAAAAATTCTATACAGCATTATTTATCAAGGATGCTTGAACAAAGAACAATTTTACACTATTGTTTTCTTTTTTTCAAGGATTAGGTATTGACGACTTACCATCTACTTCACCTTGGGAAATTTATAACAGGCTACTGGGGTTACCGCCTTTTTGATATATTGCGTCCTCATATTTCAATGGTATGACGTCAAAAGACGAAATGATATCAGAACTAACGCCTTTGATATCTGCGAAAGCGTGTGAAACGTCGTATACCTAACTCCAATCACCTGATATTTATTTGAAAAGATATCTAAACCAACGTGGACCTTTCTATTATCCTCCCAGTATACAACGTCGCCCCCTACCTTTCGGAATGTTTGGATTCAATCCTTGAAAAAAAATTAGGTCAGTTTGAAATCATCGCGGTAAACGACGGCTCGACCGATGACAGTTTAAAAATACTTGAACACTACGCCCGTGGTCATGACAATCTTTATATCTTAAACAAAGTTCACGCAGGACTTAGTGCCGCGAGAAACGCAGGAATGGCACTGGCAAAAGGGCGCTTTGTCTTTAACATGGACTCCGACGATATTTTATCGGATGGTATTTATATCTTTCACCACATAAAAACGATAAAAAACACGGATATTTTCACATTCGACGCAAAGGACTTCAGAGAAGACATCGCCAATGGCTTACTGAAAACAAGCACCCTCGATGAGATGTTAATCACGAAGGAAGAAGCCGAAGAATTAAAATCGACTTCCATAGCGATAAACCAAACGAAAAAAATAATAAATTTTGTAGAATTTAATGGACTGGACTATGTTGATCTCGCCAGAAAAAAAGATCACTATATACCTGTCTCCTGGAAGAGGATATATCGCAGGGACTTCCTCAACGAGTCAAAACTATACCATTTAGAAGTGCTCACACACGCAGAAGATGACATGTATTTCTTCGCTTCTCTGTTTCGAAATCCGAAAGTGCTCCATTATTATGAGACCGTCATCTGGCATCGTATACGACCTAATTCCATTACGACCAATATTAATGTAGAAGCGAGCCTTAAAAGCTTTGACCATATATTAGGTCTTCTTCCTGAGTGGAAAAAAAAGTATCCCGGCACACGTCAGGAAAAGAATATCAATTGGATATTTGACGTATTTGTAAGGCGTAAACACTCCTTTCAGCCTACCTTCGGCGAAATGACCCGCCTGATAAAACTTGCCCGTCTCAACAAAATCGGGTTAAGGCCGCTTACGTATGTAAAAATGCTTGTGAGATCCATTAAAAGCTCTTCGAAGTAAACGGAGGCGCGCAGCCCACTGTAGGTTATTCACCCAATAAGGATAGGTCCTCCCCCTACTTGACACTTTCTTAAAGCATTGATTATCAATCAAAAAATTTAACCTCCCCTTCCCCTCTGCTATACTTCTTATAACATTCCGCGTCCAGTTAGTTATACGACATCGGAATGTAGCTCATATCACCTCTCCCTGCTATCTTTGCAAAATAATATGCTAAGCTATCATCCTATGTCATCACGCTCGCTCCGCACTCAGGGTATCGCAGGTATTCTGATCACGCTGATGTTTTTTTCCGGCTGCACTCCCAAAGAAAATGCGTCTCCGGACCGCACCGGAAATTTCGAATCCACCCCTACCCAGCATCCCATCACCCCCGGCGTCATCGACGAAGCCTCCGGAATAGCAGATAGCAGGACGATGAATGGATACCTATGGACACATCTCGACTCAGGCTATCCTTCCGACCTGTACCTCGTTAGCCATGACGGAAAAACAATAAAGAAATTCCCGGTTCCGGGCACCATGTATATCGACTGGGAAGATATCGCAGCCGGACCTGGTCCACAGGAGGGCGTTTCCTACCTCTATGTTGGCGATATCGGGAGTAATACCGACCTTAACCGCCCCGTACATACCATTAACAGGGTTCCTGAAATTAAAAACATCAATGAATCATTCCAGGCAGCAGATAAGATTTCTTACAGCTATTCCGATGGCCCAAGGGATGCCGAGACCCTTCTGCTTGATCCTCAAACCAAGGATCTCTTCATTATATCAAAGGAAGAGTCGCGGGTGCATCTCTATAAGTTACCGCATCCCCAATCCACAACAAGCCTGAATACGGCGCAGTTTCTGGGAGTCGTCCCGGGGATCAAAACTCCCGGACTCCCTCCTACACTTTACACCTCTCCTACCAGCGGAGACATCTCTCCCGACGGCTCGGAAATTATTGTCAAAAACTACCTGTCTGTATTTTATTGGAAAAGAAAACAAGGGGAGAGTACAGCTGATGCTCTCCTGCGGGCTCCTGACAA
>CAZAVR010000466.1:0-1659 GCA_964488435.1 uncultured Cytophagales bacterium
AAATAATTTCGTGTTTAATGCCGCCACTATTTTCTGGGCGCAGGGGCTAAGCATGCCTCCGGGACATACTTTACCGTGGTCGCACTGGAACCGTCCGCATGGCCCTGACGAACGCGTAAAGCGGATCACGCATAATCTTTTGAAAAAGGCGATCAAAAAAGCCTGAGTATATACGACTGTTCCTAACCCTATAACACTGCTTTAAATGCTCAGATTACTTTTCTTGTGTGTCATCGGCTTTTTTATGCTGAACGATGGCAAGGCACAACGACCCGCCCAGGGTCCCATGTCAGAGGAACGTTATACTCCTAAGAAACTGGGATATAAGTTATACTGGAAGGACGATTTCAAAGGAAAAAAACTGGACGATAAGAAATGGAAGGTCCGGGGCGTAGGTCCCCGGTCGATCGGCTATGTATCCGAAGAAGCCGTTAAAGTTGAGGATGGGTTTCTGAAATTATTTTCTTTGAAGAAAGGAGACAGCCTTCTGATAAGTGCTGTAGGTACGCAGGGGCTTTTTATGACCAGGTACGGGTATTTCGAGTGCAGGGCGCAGCTTCAGAAATCAACGGGTAACTGGGCGGCTTTCTGGCTTCAGTCCACCGAGATCGCGAAAGGAGAAGATCCGGCTATCTATGGTGCTGAAGTAGACATTTTCGAGTTTTTCAGAAAGCTGGGTACCGATATTGTATCTCATAATGTACACTGGGCTTATGGCCCGAACCAGCAGACAACCCGCGGTATGCAAAGTTATCTCAAAGGTGTGAGTGATGGTTTTCACACATTTGCACTCGAGTGGACACCCGAGAAATATACCTTTTTTATCGATGGCTATAAATTTTATGAAGTAACAAAGGGGATTTCGAAGATAAAACAGTACATCATATTAAGTATGGAGATTCCCTCCAACAGAAACGAAATAAAAAATATCATTCATCCGGATGAATTTATAGTGGATTATGTCAAAGTGTATAAAAAACGAGGTGAGGCAGAGTAGTTTCTGCTTACCCAGCCACACAATATGATATTTTCTCAAAAGATTTACTACGTATAAGCCAATGAAAGAATTTGATTATTCAAGACGGGATTTTATAAAGAAAAATTCCTTACTGGGACTCGGTGCTATGTTAGCCCCCGGCGCACTGAAGGCGGTCATGGAGGAGATGGATGCCCGGGAAAATGAAAATGTGCAGTTTTTTGATGCATTTACAAAAATAGATCCACGCAGAGGCAAACATTCAGAAGAGCGTTGGTCATTGGAGCATTTGCTGAAGGAAATGAATCAGTGCTCTATTTCAGGAGCGCTTGTTTCCTCCACGATGTCGGTACTCTATGATCCGATGCATGCCAATCTGGATTTGAGCAGCAGGCTGAAAAAGTATCCTAATTTGTTTGCTATCTGGAATGTGATACCACATCAGACTGATGAATTCCCCAACCCGGCCAAACTGGAAGGGTTGATGAAGCAAAATGATGTCAGGGCTGTTAGTATCCATCCTAAAACGAATGCCTGGGATTGGAGGGCAGATACGAGCAGGGCATTGTTTGATTGGCTGAGTAAGAATAAAATACTGACCATGGTAACCGTCGGCGAAATCGGTGGCTGGTCCGACTTGAATATTTTCCTTAAAACTTATCCTGAACTGCCGGTTTTCCTGG
>CAZAVR010000466.1:1669-3657 GCA_964488435.1 uncultured Cytophagales bacterium
CCTTAACATTGGTTTTGATAATTTCCAGATCAATGAAGGTTTGGAATATCTTCATGAAAAGGGCTTTACAGATCGGTTAATATTTGGATCTCAGGCACCTATGATGTCCGCAGGAGCACACCGGTCTTATGTAAGTTATGCGGGAATCCCTTTGGAAGCAAAGAGAAAAATTGCGGGCGGAAATCTTACCAGGTTGCTGAAAGGACAAAAACCTGCTTCTACCTACGTCAATCCCAATGAAGATATTATCATGAGAGCAGCCCGCCTTGGACTGCCGTTGCCGGTCCCCGTACTGGATATGCACATGCACATGCTGGATAAAGGTTTGGAAGGTGCAGGAGCGCATTACAGAATGCACAACGGCGGGCCGGAAGGTGTTTTTTCGCTGGTGACAAAAATAGGCTACAAAGGAGGCGGAATTATGAGTTGGAATGGTGTGGTGAGCGGTGATTCAGCCAGCGGCAATGTGACCACCCGCAAAGCCTTGGATGTGGCACCCAAAGGTTACTGGGGACTGGCTACATTTGACACGACACACTACACACAGGATCAGCTTAGAGAGATGATCCCAAAGGTATACGAAGACAAGAGGTTTATTGGCATGAAACCTTACCTGGTTTATGGAAAACAATACCATGATCCTTCTTATGATATCTGGTGGGAGTTTGGCAACAAGAACAAATTCTACGCGCTGCTTCACAACTCGGCTTCCGATCTGAGGGAAGTTCTTGCCCTGGCACCGAAGTATCCTGATGTGAGGTGGATTATCGCACATGCAGGCGGAAGCTTTGCCATGGCAGACATGGCTATAGCTGCCATGAAGAAGCATTCAAACATTTATGCTGAAATTACACTGACACCTGTTCACCTGGGTATAGTGGAATACCTGGTGGCCGGAGCAGGTGAAAACAGGATCATGTATGGGTCTGATTTGCCAATGAGAGATCCACGTCAGCAAATGGGCTGGGTTGTGTTTGCGGATCTGCCTGTAAGTGTGAAGAAGAAAATTCTTGCCGAAAATGCATTGGAAGTGATCAGGCCTTGTTGGGACCGTCTTCCCGAGCACAGCCGCCCTTCTCTTCAATAACCGGACGGATCATTTAAGACCAGATGAGTTGAATTCGACCTCACCTTGAGCCGGAAATCAAAACAGAAAATAAACATAATGAGAGATAAGATAAACAGTTTTGGTAGGTGTTATTTAGCGGGGGCTTTTTGGGTCCTTACGACAATATTTTCACCCTACTATCTGTCAGCTCAGCAGGCAGCCCGTAGCCAGGCTTATGAAAATGAGTTGAAGAAAAACGAAAAATTCATCGTTGAATTTAAGCAGGTGCCTGAGCGTCAGCCTCAGTATCCGCTGAAAACGAAGCGGATGATTTTCAGTGAGCAGGAGGTGGCCCTGGCCAGAAAAAATATAGCCGACTCCCCTGAAGCGGCCGGTGTTCAAAACCGTATTGTCCAGGCCGCAAACAGATGGCTGGAGTGGAGCGATGAAAGCCTGAGAAACATCATGGCCGATGGACGTGTGCCCCGGGGGTTTGACCTGAATGCCAAAGGATGTCCTGAGCATGGGGATAAGGTATTTAAGCACGGTACTTATCCGTGGATCATAGATCCTAAGAACCCTTTCAAAGTGAAATGTCCGATAGGCTCGGAAGAATATCCTTCCAATGACTACGCGGCTTATGTAAAAAGCGGATACAAGGAGAAAAAGGGCTGGGATACCAAATATGTCGACGATGGCTGGGGGTGGATCGCTCCTGATGGAGAAAGATACTGGTTTGTAGCGCATGCCAACCATGGTCTTTGGATGAATCATATCAACTCTGCCGTCTCCTCGCTGGGGAGGGCTTATCTGTTGACAGGCGATAAAAGATATGCCCACAAGGCTGGGGTGCTGCTCTACCGGATCGCGGAGATCTATCCGTCAATGGACCATAATACGCAGTCGAGGTATGGCTTTAATGTAAGAATTAAGGGAGGCA
>CAZAVR010000467.1:0-3654 GCA_964488435.1 uncultured Cytophagales bacterium
TGCGGATATCCGCTCTTTTGTTGATTATTTATAGCTGCGCAGCTCCCCCAAGGAATGGTGCAGACGGACAGAATTCAGACCGGTATGCGGAACATGTAAGGAGCACAGACTTTCAATCTCCGGAGCAGCAGCGGAGGAGTTTCAAACTTCCGCCGGGTTTTGAAATAACGTTGTTCGCTTCCGAGCCGCAGATAGGTAAGCCTATGAATATGGAGTTTGACGATCGTGGACGACTTTGGGTGACGCAATCCTCTGAATACCCCATGGCTGCAGGACAAAACTCCGGAAAGGACAAGATCACCATTCTGGAAGACACCAACGGTGACGGAAAAGCTGACAAGTTTACCACGTTTAAGGACGGACTGAATATACCCATAGGCATCATGCCCGTAGCTGACGGGGCTATTGCCTACAGTATTCCTGACGTGTCCTATTTTAAGGATACCAATGGGGATGACAAGGCTGATGAGACGATCAGGCTTTTGGGACCTTTTGGTCACGCCGATACCCATGGAATGGTTAATAATTTCGTGCGAGGTTTTGACGGCTGGGTGCATGCAAGTCACGGATTTTCCAACACGTCGCGTATTGCCGGTGGCGATGGAGATTCTCTTATCATGTTTTCCGGAAATACGTTCAGGTTCAGGACGGACGGAAGCCGCACCGAGCAGACGACTTTTGGCCGTGTAAATCCCTTTGGCTTCAGTTACGATGAACGGGGGTATTTGTATTCGGTGGATTGCCATTCCAAGCCCCTGTACCAGCTGATTCCCGGTGCGGATTACCCGCATTTTGGTAAAAAGCCGACAGGGATCGGATTTGCACCTGAAATGACACGGTATGAGCTAGGTTCTACCGCACTTTCAGGGTTGGTATATTATACAGGAAATAATTTCCCGGATCACTACCGTGATAATTTCTTCATTGGCGATGTGGTCACCAGCCGCATCAGCAGGAATTCTGTGCGTTTCAGCGGTTCGACCCCTGAATTGAAATTTGAAGAAGATTTTCTCCTTTGTAACGACCCTTGGTTCCGTCCGGTGGATATCAAGACCGGACCGGATGGTTCGATTTACGTGGCAGATTTTTACAATAAAATTATAGGTCACTATGAAGTGGATCTGAAACACCCGGGACGTGACCGGTCTAGTGGCAGGATATGGCGGATTACATACAAAGGAGGAGCTAAGCAATCGCTTACAGACACGGATTGGTCTAAAGCCAGTTTGAACGTTCTTGTAGATAATCTGAATATAGCACAGCTGAATATCCGCATGCGCGTGGCTGACAGGATTCATGACACGTATGGCAGGCAGGCAGTTCCGCATCTGAAGAAGCTTGTGGTTGATGAAAAAAAGTCCCGCGAGGCGCGCGTACAGGGACTATGGCTCTTATTTCGCCTGGATGCGATAGAAGTGCCTGTACTTGAGCGGCTATTTGAGGAAGGCGATGAACTTATAAGGATACATATACTCCGTATTCTGGCACAAGGCAAAATACTTCCCGCCGCCCTCCGCGTCAAGGTAGTCCGGTCGCTTTCGGACAACAGTCCCTTTGTAAAACGTTGCGCGGTGGAGGTGCTGGATAAGTTTGTCGCATTGGAGAATCTATCCTTGCTCAGTACGCTTTATAAGCTCACCCCTGAGCAGGATACCCACCTCAGGCACACGATTTTGCTGGCCCTCCGGCATAACTTTGCCGATAAATCTGTTGTTGAAAAGGCGAGGGACGCAGACTGGACTTCGGATGAAAAGGAACTTTTGATCCGGGCAGCCATAGATCTTCCCCGCAGGGAGGCGGCTGATTTTGTCCTGGCACATCTGCTTAGTAAGCAGTCAGGATCGGCTTTTGATGTTGCTACGTTAGAATATGTTGCCGCTAAAGTCTCGCCTGGAGAGTCGGACAGTCTCGCCTCTCATATCACCCGTGGAATAGAAGTATCAGATCCTGGTTATCTGTCAGGTCTGCTGGCGATTTCCAGGGGGCTTGGACAGTCAGGGCGCGTCATTACTCCTCATCTGGCCGGTAGGTTACGGGGGGCCGGGCTTGCTGTAGTACGGGCCTATACTGGCAGATCAGCCGCCTCACTTCAAACGCTTCCGGCCGATCAAATGAAAATGCTTGTGACCGCCATTGAGGTTCTGGGGCAACAGCGGGTGGGCGAAATCGAAGAACCGCTATTGTCCGTGTTACCGGTAGGTTATCCGCACGAACTACAAAGGGCCGCATTAAGCGCCCTTGTGAAAATATCGCCAGTGTCCTATACTTCGGTTTTCAAAGGGCTGTTTGCCGCTCCCGGCACTCCGGATGTTTACAAAGAGCGACTGGTTGCGGCTATTGCGGCAAATCCTGATGTCCATGAGGTGAATCCGGCTTTGAAGCGCCAGCTGCCGGGTAGTGGCAGAAATTTACAGATAGAGATACTTGCGGCGCTTGCGCGAAGCTCCGGGGGCATGAAAGTGATGATGGATGCGATGGAGGCAGGTGATGTACCGGCAGATTTGTTACAGGTGGCGCGAATCAAACCGCTACTGGAAGAGTCAATAAGAAATAAGCCGGACAGCCGGCTGGAGAGGCTAATGGCTAAAAGTGCCGATTCGGCCAGGGAGTTAGAAAGTCTGTTGGGCACGCGGGAGGCGGCCGCCTCTGTTTACAAGGGAAGCATAGCAAAGGGCAGGCGTGTTTTTACCGCCAACTGTGCCTCTTGTCATCAGGTAAAAGGTACCGGGGGAATGGTGGGACCACAACTGGATGGCATAGGTAATTGGGGAATTAAAGCCCTTACCGGCAAGATACTCGCTCCGAACAGAAACATTACCGAGGCGTTTAAAACCTACCAGATCAATCTGAAGTCCGGTGAGCAGCTTTTGGGATTATACCGCCGGACGGAAGGAGCTACTTTGGTTTTCGCGGATCAAGCAGGTCAGGAGTTCTCTGTATCTTCTAACAATATAGCGGATTACTTTGCGGTGAGCATGACGATAATGCCTGACCAGTTTCGTTATACAATACCCGAAAACGATTTTTATGAATTGATTACGTATCTTTCAAGTATTAAATAGAACGTGCTTCCGGCAGGTATGTCTGTAGTAATAGTTAGCTCGTATATAAACGTCGTATCTAATGTTATTGGTCAATACGGTCAGTTGGCGGCTTTTAGTCCCATATAGTTCCGGGCAATTGGCGTTTGATTTCCAATGTCATATCATTAACGGCTTGCTTCAGAAGCGCTTCTGAATATTCCTGACCTTCCAGCTTCATCAGCGCAGATTTCCTTTCCACAATTTTGATGGCGAGCGCCCGTGCGTGATGTTCTACTGTCTCTTCCAGACTACCATCCTTTGGCACAAATGCATAGACGAGTTTCATGTTCAGCGCATTCCCGGCTTCTCTGAGCGATTTCAGCGTGATGCTCTCATCACTTTCCCGTTTCTCAATTTCCTTTACGGCCTGCGGAGTTTTAGACAATCGGTTTCCCATTTGCCGTAACGACATGTTCATGGCTTTGCGCAGCAAGTTGATCCAGCCTTTGGGCGGTTGACCGAATGCTGTGAGCAACGCCAGATCACTTAGTCTGGCATCAAGCTCTCTGATATTTAAGAGGGGCTTTTTCGCGGTTTTCATCTGTATGACACTTTTATTCAAAAAACTAAT
>CAZAVR010000468.1:0-3650 GCA_964488435.1 uncultured Cytophagales bacterium
GATGCTTTACAAGTCCTTCAAATATATTAAGGATATCCTCCTGCGTAACGAAAGACATTTCGCAGTCGATTTGTGTAAATTCAGGCTGCCTGTCAGCACGGAGATCCTCATCCCTGAAACATTTAACAATTTGATAATATCTGTCGAATCCGGATACCATCAACAATTGCTTGAAAGTCTGAGGCGATTGGGGTAATGCATAAAACTCTCCGGGATTCATTCTGCTTGGCACCACAAAATCCCGGGCACCCTCCGGAGTCGACTTTATCAATACCGGCGTCTCAACTTCAATAAAGCTTAAGGAGTCAAGATATGACCTCGTAAATTTTGCTATCCGGTGACGAAGCAGGAGATTCTCACGTACAACATTACGACGAAGATCCAGATAACGGTATCTCATACGCAGGTCTTCTCCCCCGTCTGTCTCATCCTCGATTAAAAACGGCGGCAACTTAGCCGGATTCAGAACCTCAAGTGCAGAGACCCGGATTTCAATGGCGCCTGTCAAAATTTTATCGTTCTTCGAAAGTCGTTCTATCACTGTACCAGAGACAGATATCACGAATTCACGTCCTAACGAACGGACGTTATTTATCACTTCTCCACTCGACTTCCCTTCTTCAAACAGTAGTTGAGTAATTCCGTACCTGTCACGAAGGTCGATCCAAATCATACCTCCCTTATCCCGGACCCTTTGTACCCAGCCGCATAATGTTACCTGATTGTTAATGTGCTCTGACCGGAGTTCTCCGCAGGTGTGGGTTCTTAGCATATTAATGTTTTAACAGAATCAAAATAAGCCGTCACTTCAACGGACGGTGCAAAAATAAGCATTTTTGTCGTACTCTACATGAGAAAAAAAATGGAAATACCTTAATCGCTCTCAAAGGTATTAAAAGCGATAGAACACCCAAAAAGCATGCAGGCATACACCATGGATGATCAAAAAAAAGCTTCCGGCACAATCGCAATTTAATTAGCTTTAACGCAAGACCGACAGCTCGAGGAAACCGGTGCCTGATCGCCTCTATCACCAACATATCCCACAATAATTCAATTTCTCCTTACCTACACGGTTACGAGCCCTGCCTCCAGCCGGCATGCCGAGAGTGCAAATATTATTTTGTAGATTTGTAATCCACAAACAAGCGCATATTAATCACTTAATGATAATAAAATCCCTTTCTCGTAGTTTATTAGACGAAAGAAGTAGGCGGCAATACAAAAACATAGTTTTATCGTTTCTCTTCAAGGGTATATCAATGGGGACCACATTTGCTCTGGTTCCCTTATGTTTACTTTATCTTTCAAAGGAAAGCTATGGAATATGGCTGACAATCAGCTCCATTGTAGGTTGGACAACTTTATTTGACCTTGGACTAGGTAGCGGTTTAAAAAATAAGCTGTCTGAATACTTATCCACCGAAAATCCGGTTGCCGCCCAAAGCGTCGTCAGCACTGCCTACTTTCTCCTAGGCTTGATTGTAATCGGCATCCTGATTGCTTACGGAGCCATTTCAGTATTCGTAGATTGGAACTCCCTTCTAAAAGTTAGCAAAGAGCAGGTTAATTTGAACTTGCTGGCATCTGTATGTTTTGTCCTGTTTACGCTCAGATTATTGTTCGATTTGATTAACTCTGTACTCCACGCGCTACAGAAAGTCGCTTATTCCAACTGGATCATTACGTTATCAAACATCGCTACTTTAATCGTTGTATATTTTTTATACAAGTTTCACAATAACACAACAGAAAATGAAAAACTTTATCGGTTAGGACTTACAGTAACCACCACACCGATTATTGTATTAATTGTGGCGAATTTGTATCTATTCAGATCTGCCTTCCCAAATCTGATGCCTCGATTTCGTTTGTTCAACATGGACTACATCGACAATATATGGAGCCTTGGGTGGAGGTTTTTTATCATTCAGATTAGTGCACTCGTTATCTTCTCCACTGACAATCTGATCATTTCGAGACTATTTGACCTTGCACAGGTTACTATCTACAATATTGCCTTCAAGCTTTTCAGTGTATTTCTTATCGTATGGAGCATTATAATCACGCCGTATTGGACTGCTTTTAACGAAGCTCATACAAAGTCAGATTTTGTATGGATTCGTAAAACATTAAAACTTATACTATTTGCCTGGGCCGGGCTATGTGCAGGCATTATTGCTACACTTCCGCTTTCGCCATATATTTACAAACTTTGGATTAACAGCCAGGTGACAATACCATTTGATTTGTCTGTCTGGATGGCTGTTTTCATTATCATCACGACCTACTGTGGAGGAATCAGCTGCTTTATAAATGGCATCGGAAAAATTCAATTACAGGTCCTAACAAGTTTGACCAGCGCATTTATCAATATACCTCTCGCCATTTTCCTGGCTAAATACATGAATATGGGGATTTCCGGAATTATGGCGGCCACTTGTATTTCTCTGCTTATTGGAGCGATTACATGTTCTATACAAGCCTATAAGTTGCTTAATAACACGGCTACAGGTATTTGGAACAAATAGCCTGAACTATCAAGAAAGACCAATTGCAGATGAAAATCTTATTCGACCATCAAATATTCAGTCTGGCAAACTATGGTGGAGTGGCCAGATATTTCTATGAATTAAGCAAAGGATTGAAGCAGTCGGGCCACCTTCCAAGACAGGCCATTAAATACTCGGAAAACGTCTTCACCAACGACAAAGACCTGTTCAAAAGCACTCCCTTCCCGGTCTCCTTCTCATTTAAAGGGAGGACAACCGTTAAGGAGTATTTCAACAAGCGGCTCTCTGTCAAGGAAATAAACAAGGGAGACTTCGACATTTTGCATCCGACCTACTACGATTCCTATTGCTTAAAACATCTGAACCCCGCAAAACCCCTGGTTGTTACATTTTATGACCTGATGGATGAGCGCATAGTGAATAGAAACGCTTCGAACCCGCTTATACCTGACCGCCAGATCCTGGCAGAAAAGGCCAGCAAAATCATCGCCATTTCCCATAGCACAAAATCAGACCTGGTCGAACTTTATGGCGTTGACGAAAAAAAAGTTCAGGTAATCCATCTCTCCGGGTCTTTGCAGGCGACCGACCTGAAGAAAGACGCTTCATCTGGAGATTATATATTATTTGTTGGCAAACGCGGTGGCTATAAGAATTTCCTGCCGTTTTTGAGAGCTCTTACACCTATATTAAAGAAAGAAAAAACGATTCGTCTGATTTGCGCCGGAGGCGGAAGCTTCAATTCAGAAGAACAGGCCACGATAAAAAGCCTCGGTGTGGAGTCGAGCGTCGTCCAGCAGCCCATAAGGGATGAAACACTGGCAAGTTTATATCTCAACGCCTTGTATTTCGTTTTCCCCTCCTACTATGAAGGATTTGGAATCCCCATACTCGAAGCACTCAGTTGCTCCTGCCCGACAATATTGAGCAATGTCTCTTGTCTGCCGGAGATCGGAGGAGATGCCGCCCTGTACTTTAATCCACACAATGAAGAGGATATGCATGACAAAATGGAAAAACTTCTTTATGATACACTGCTACAACAACATCTCCGGGAAAAAGGGCTCGCGAGGGTTCGGGAATTTTCCTGGGGTAAAATGACAGATGAAACTATTGGTCTTTATCAGTCACTTTTAT
>CAZAVR010000469.1:0-3648 GCA_964488435.1 uncultured Cytophagales bacterium
ACAAACCAATGCGAATGAATTTAAGAAAGTCAGTAAGCTTTAGGCTGTAGGCTGTGAGTTTGGCTGTGTCGGCATATTTGAGGGGCCTGAAGGGCCATTCAAAGAGGTTGACATACGTGTCGGTGACGCCTGCGGCTTTGGGCTGCGGTTCTGCAGCGAGTTGCCCGGGCAATGCCATGAGGGTAGCAGTGGAAAGCAGGGAACTCTGGAAAAAATCTCTTCTGTTCATAGTATAAATGGATACAACGGTGTTAGAAACTAGTTGATGGCATTCAGCTTGTCCCGGTTTTCATGGACCTTATGAATGGCATCAACGATTTTGTCTAGTTCGCTTCGGTCAGCGAGTAACGTCCCTGATCCCCACATCACTACCATCGTGTGGTCTGTGATCATATCGCAGTTTTTCAGTTGTAGATTTTGCCTGTATTTTTTTAAACGCTGTGGTGTGTAGAACGTTTTGTATTCTTTCAGGTTAAGTATGTTGTCAACCCAAGGTTCTCTGTGAAGGCCATTTTTTATGTATGAGGAGAAGGGTACTCCTTCAGCCTGAATCGCTTTTAGGAACTTACTCCTGTCGGCACCGTTAAAGTGTTCTTTGTCGTAGGAAAGCGCATAGTTATAGTAGGCACCACTTTCCGTTCCGGGGTATTGTTTCTGAGGTCTGAGGCCAGGGAAATCTTTCAGTTTTGAAGACAGATAGTTCGCATTTGCATTCCGGATTTCAAATCGCTCTTTCGCTCCGTCAAGTTGTCCCATCAGTACTGCCCCTTCAAACTCATTCATCCGGTACTTGGGCCCTATCCGTTCGTTTTTCCCCTGTTTTGAAGCGCCTCGGTTCTGCACGGTAAAGCACTCGTTCAGTAACTTCTCGTCGTTTCCTACTACAGCCCCTCCTTCTCCGCATGCGATGGCTTTGCTGGCCTGAAAGCTGAAACACCCCAAATCCCCGATAAGGCCAATCGCTTTCCCCTGATATCTTGCAAATGGGGCCTGGCAGGAGTCCTCAATCACTTTAAGTTTATGTTTTTGGGCTATAGCCATTATCCTTTCCATATTTGCCGGTAATCCCATAATGTGAACCGGCATGATGGCCTTCGTATTCGCGTTGATGTGTTTTTCAACTTCATCCGGATCCAATTGAAACGAGTAGGGATCCAGGTCAACCATAACAGGCAGAGCTCTGCTGGTTAAAATCGCAGATATGGTCCCGAAATCAGTGTAGGGTGAGGTGATGACCTCGTCTCCGGGACCAATATTAAGTGCTTCCACACAAGTACTGAGTGCTTGTGTACCCGAACCAGTGGCTACACAGTATGGGCCGCCTATGAGTTTTGCAAAGTGCTGTTCGAAGGTAGGTACGGTCCCCGTTGCAGACTGAATACGGCTCCATATTCTGCTTTTAGTGGTTTTTACCACCGATTCGATTACTTTTTCGTCGACGTAAGGCCATGCCGGGCCTATCAGCCCTTTCCTGACGGGATTACCGCCGAGTACTGCGAGTTTTTCCGGAGAGGATGCCCTCATTGTATTTGCACCAAAGCCGCTGGCTACTGTTACGGTCGTAACTGTAGCGGTTCTGATGAAATTCCTTCTGCTGAATCTAATATTTTTCATGATAAATTGATTTGAAATGGACAACACAATGCAGTATCCGCTTGCAGTAAGAACTATGGTGTTCTGACAGCGTGATTGGGAAGAAGACTTGTATCGGAATTTCTATTTAACCTGGATGACAAACTGTTGAACAGCTTTCTCTCCTTTTTTGTCAAAAGCTTCCAGACTGACGGAATAGTCGCCTGACTGAGTCGGTGTTCCGGACAATATTCCAGTAGCAGCATCTACCTTTAGCCAGGTGGGAGATGCCAGTAAACGATAGTTGACGGGCTTGCCGGATTTATTGAAGTCTGCTTTGGCCTGATAGGTATATGTCTTCCCGACTGCTTCCTGTTTGACGGGTAGCGATACAAAGGACAGGCCTTTCAGATCCAGCGACCATACGTCATTAAGAAGGGGCCATTTATTTCCTCCGGCTACCCAGAGTTTATCCTTGAAAACATAGCTGGAATGTTCATGACGAGGTTCCCAGGATACTTCTGTTTTTATCTCATGCCATTCTGCTCCGTCCCTGCTATACCATACGTCTCCCAGATTTTGCCATTTAGGTTCGGATCGGAATCCCCCCATGATGAAAATCCGGTCTTTATAGACTACGGATGTTCCCCAAATCCGGCCTAACCAGGGCGCTGATTCTGTTTCTTGCCTCCAATTGACCCCGTCTTCGGAGCTCCATACATCATTACGAGCCTTATATTCGGACGCCGGAAGGTAGTTTCCTCCTCCCATAATGTAGATGCGTCCATTTAATACAGCTGCATGATGGTAGGCGCGTGCAGCCCAGGGCGCGGAGGCTGTTGCCTGAACCCATTTTTTTCCGTCGGATGAGTACCATACATCGTTTTTGGCGCTTTCTTTGGTCCCGAAGTAATAATTCTCAATTCCGCCGAGTATCCACATTTTTCCTTTAAACTCGACGAGAGCAGCTGCTATCCTCGGACTCCACTGCGCTTTTCCGACCTCTTCCCAGTTGCTGCCGTCTTTTGAAGACCATACCGCATTACTGGATGAATGTCCTTCCAGACGACCATTGTACCATCCACCCATCATCCACATTTTGTTTTTGAAAGCGATAGACATAGGTAAATCGCTGTGTATCCATGGGGCTTTCTCTGTAACAAGTTTCCAGTCCTTTCCGTCTTCTGAACTCCAGACGTCACGGGGTGGAGCAGACTGAGAGTTAAACCAGCCTCCCAAGATCCACATTTTGTTGTTGTAAACCATTTCTCCCTGGGAATCTCTGGGTTTCCAGGCTGCATTTTGTATTTCCTTGACCCAGTTCAGGTCGGTAGACTGGGCGTTGCACGGATTTATTGATAATAGTATCGATAGGCTCAATAAAGCAAGTAAGCGGTTACAAACAGGTATCATACATTTTTATTTAATTGTTAAAAAAATCAAATCCTTAATAAGATGATCTGACAGGGCAGGTTGGTTTTACTTTTCTTTAAAATAGTCTTTGGGTATGCTCAGAGACCAGACATCGTTGATCAGCGGCGGAACCATACCGCCGGCTACCCAGAGCTTGTCTTTGAATACATATGCGGACAACTCATGTCTTTCCCTCCAGGAGCTTCCTTCCGTAACAAGTTGTTTCCAGTTTTTTCCGTCTTTCGAGTACCAGACGTCCGGCCAGTTTTTATACGGATTTCCAGACCATCCTCCCATCACCCACATATGATCACGATAAATCACGGAGGAAAACCAAATCCGCTTGCTCCAGGGAGCAGACTCTGTTTCTTTTACCCAATTTACACCGTCAGATGAGCTCCATACGTCGTTCAGTGCAAAGTATTCTTTCTCGGGCATATAGTTTCCACCTCCCATGAGGTAGATACGTCCGTTTAATACTACCGCCTGGTGAAAAGCCCTCGGAGCCCACGGGGCTGAGGCAGTAGCTAATTCCCAGTTTTTCCCATCTTTTGAGTACCACACATCATTTTTTACGCTCTTGCTGTCTCCGAAAAAGTAATTCTCTATTCCACCGAGTATCCACATCTTACCTTTAAATTCCACTATTGCAGCGGCTACGCG
>CAZAVR010000470.1:0-3641 GCA_964488435.1 uncultured Cytophagales bacterium
GGGCTATTCGTAAGGGAGCTGCGAATATAGCCGGAACGGCCTTCGGAGAGAAGGGAATTGCTCCGCTAGGTCCCTTCTCGGGCTATGAACCGCTTGTGAAAGAAATTATCAACTTTTTTGAAACCGGAAATCCGCCGGTAAAAGAGGAGGAAACACTCGCTATTTTCAATTTTATCAACGGAGCGCAGGAAAGTCGCCGGAAAAAAGGGAAGGTGATTCGCCTGTAGTGAATGGCTGTTATGTAAAGTGCGGAACGGAGATCAGGTCATGATGCGTTCCGCACTTTATATATAACCCTGTTTATTTGCTTGAAATGATCAACACCGCAACCAGGTTGGCTCCGAAAGCGATGCCCCAGTTGGTCCAGACCTTTCCTCTTTTGATTCCTTTGGCTTTCTTCGTATAACCTTCGGCATAGGACGGCTTTTGCATGAGCTGTTCACTTGGAAAGCCCAGATTTTGGTCTTGCGGTGTTGTGGCTGAACAGGCTATGGCAGGTATCAAACCTACGAGCGGTGATATCAGGCTGACAATCAAGGTTCCTGTGCCGGCACCTTTGTATTTTTTATAATTGACAGAGGCGTCGGCTTGTCCCTTCAGGAATAGTTCTGACTCTGATAATGTCGACTGGTTTGTTGATTCAGAGGTAATGACCGGCGTATCTGTGAGGAACGTATCTGTAGTTCCGTTTTCATACCTGATTTCAGAAAGTTCAGATTGCCGTATGGAAAATGTCGGCCCCTTCAGATCTTCAAACTTTTTGTATTTCACATCAGTAGCGGTTACGTCAACTACTTTGCTCCGGATTTCGTCTCCATTGGTTTTTTTGATGATGTCTTGCGAAAAAACGAGGGTGGTTGTAAAAATGAGGGCAATACAGAAAGGGATGGATTTTTTCATTGTATATTTATTTAGGTTTAAAATGCTGGGGAGGGACGGTTTCGGGAAACCGGTTATCCGGGTTTCTTTGGTCAGAAAGAAGGAGGTTTTAATTGAACAGGCAACTTTTTGGGTTAATTGAGTTTGCATTTTACAGATTTTCTCAGAACTAACCAAATATTTGTGTGTTACCTGCAGTCGATTTGCGTGAGTTCGTACGGATTTCAGCGATCAATTATAAGCTTCAGGTTGTAAATTTTTCCCGGAGACCTTACCAACAGCAGGTACGTTCCCGGTTGTACGTCCGGGAGTTGCAGTTCTATTTTATGATGCGTTGCTTTATCACGCCATTTTTTAAGACGATTTCCCTGAACATCAATGAGGTCAAGATCAACAACCATCCGCTCGTCAGGCAGATAGAGATGTATTTTATCTGCTTCTGCCGGATTGGGGAACAGGTGAGGAAATGCGGGTGCATTCGCGAAAGCAGTAGAGACAGCGATTATTTTGGAATAGCTTGTTGTTCCATCGTTATCGACCATTTTAAGACGATAATACATCATTTGATTATTTTTCGCGGCATCTGTATCGACCCAACGGTAGGACATCCCCGGAAGATTATTTTCACTTCGCGCGGGAATTTTCCCTATAGATATAAAGAGCGATGCGTTATCGCTGCGCTCTATTTCGTAGTGGGAAAAATTGACTTCCGCTTCGACCTTCCAATCCAGGAGTACGTGTTTTTGCTCCGCGAAAGCTTCAAACGCGACCAGCCGCACGGGTAGGGGATTGTTGGATAGCCCCGTTACGAAGAAGCCGCTGAAGCCATTTACCGGGAATGTGACCTCCCAGAGGTTACTCGTACTGTTCCAGGTCACACTTGTTGGAAGGATATATTCATGGCCAGAATAGGAGCCGGGTGAACCATTTACGTCGCCAACCCCCTGAAACCGGACAACGCGCAATCTGGAAGTCTGATCGTCCGGGTTCACGGGAAGTGCGGCGTTAGCTGCCGTACCGTAAGCATCATTGTAATGAACAAAGTCCGCCCGTGTAAAGTAAAGTGTAATCCGGGCCTGTGCAGCGGGCTGCTCCTGCATGGGCTTTATGTCGTAATGGCGACGAACGTACTTTATCAGTTCATGTGTGATAATGTCCGGGGCTGTCCAGGTTTTGGTGGTCACCAAACTGCTTACAGGAAGGGTACCTGAGGGTTCGATGGAAGCCAGAAGACGACAGGCTGAAAAAACGGAGTTCGCACCTGCTTCCATATAGGAAAGGGAAGATGCAGGGGTGTCGGAGAGTGAAAGCGTACAGTTCGATTCATAAGCACCCAGGTCAACCCGCAGGTTGCTGATACGGTCATTTCCGGTCAGATCTGTACTCATATCACTTGGGATAAAGGTGTTTCGGCCGGAATTGACAGCCGGACTTCCGTTCTCCGGAAAAAAAGTAGACAAATTCAGCACCTGTACACCCTGGTCAAGGGTTGTCGAGTAAGTGCTCCCGTAATAAAAGACATTTCCGGCAAGGGTATGATCCATCATCCGGTCGGGTAAATTGAAAATGTTCTGCCCTTCGCCGTCAGCGGCGGTAGTGTTTCCCCATATCACGGAGTTTTTCAGCAGCGTCAGGTACGGTGTTCCTGTTCCGTTATTTCTCCAGCCTCCGGTCGAAACAGCGGCATTATTCCCTGCAATGGTACTGCTGAGCATTTGTACGGATCCAAAGTTGTTGACCAATCCGCCACCGGAATTGGCGCTGTTTTGAGCGATAAGTACGTTGCTAAATTCAGGTTTGGCGTTTACTTGTGCAGCCGGATTGCCTGTGTCGTGGTCACTAAGTACATATACACCTCCGCCTTCAGAAGCCGTATTCTGACTGATTTCCACTTTTCCGATCTTCGGGGAGCCATTTTTTATAAACAGCCCTCCGCCAAAACCATAGGCATGGTTGTCTGATATTTTGATGTCCCTGAGAGAAGGGGAGGCGCCGCTGATGTAAATGCCTGATCCGTTAACGGCTGTAATGGTTTCTCCTGCGACGGTCAGTGGATCTCCGTTTTGGGCACTGTAACCACCGCTGATGGTAAATCCGGATATTTCGAGCGTGCGGTCGGCATTTTGTCCGGCCACAATGAGCACATGCCGGGCATCTCCCTCGTTCGCAGCGTTATTGGAGTTAAGATCGCCGCTCAGGATGGTCGGGTACAGTCCGGGGTTTGCAGCAGAGGCGCCGCCACCCGGATAGCCGCCCGTTATTTTTAAATCCCCACGGGTTAGCACAAACGCTTTGTCTTGGTTTGAACTACTGGTTCCGACGATATACTCCGGGAGATAAGTACCGGCAGCCACCCTTATTTCTTTCACTGGAGGATAGCCATCCGCCAGCTGAATGGCGTCGGCAAGGGATGGGATGGCACCGGGCCAACCTGATCCGTCCGCAGGATATGTCTTTTGGGCATCTACATAAATAGTCGAAGCGCCGGGAGGATTTACGGTAGTAAAGACAAGATCTTTCGCGCCTGTTGGAGCGTTGTTGTGAAACAGTGCCACCGATGCATAGGCTTTGTTCTCGTGTTTCAGAGTCACGTCGTCTACGTACCATCCCGGAGACTGGTTTATAGCATTGGAAACCAGCCGGAAGCGGAATTTTAAAGACTTTCCGCTGAAAGACGAAAGATCGATTACAGTCTGAATGAATCCATCTGTTTTTCCCGTAAAAGCCGGTTTCGCTGCAATAGTCGTTGCGGTACTTGCATC
>CAZAVR010000471.1:0-3637 GCA_964488435.1 uncultured Cytophagales bacterium
CCCGCATAAAATAGTCCACTATACTTGCTTTTCTCAGATTTTCTGCGTAACTTTCTTAGTTAGGTCATTTGGAATTCCTCCCTCAAACCCATTACATACCTTCTGTATACCCTTCAGAAATCACCTCGGCAATGTCTTGAAAAGGACAAATCCAATGAAGGTAAACACGATATTCGGCAGCCAGACAGCCAGCAGAGGGCTGAAAGCGCCGGCTTCGGCCACTCCTTTTGATAGCAGAAAGAAAAGAATATAAATAAAGGCGAGTGTGAACCCCAGGGCGATCTGCCAGCCTACGCCCCGGCGGCTTTTCCGGGCAGATACCAATACGCCGATGACAGTAAGGATAAGCATCGCAAACGGCTGTGTAAACCTGGTGTATTTCTCTATAAGATAAACCTCAAGCCCATCCGAACCCCTGCTCCTGAGCAGATCAATGTATGCGTTAAGTTCAGGCAGGGTAAAAGTCTCGTATAAACTAAAGTCATTCTCGAAATCTGTGGGATTCATGTTGATGGTCGTGTCTTTCTCCGAGCCATAAGTCAGTTCCTCGCCCTTTGCATTTATCTTTCTCACGGTATAGTTCTGCAGCCGCCATTTCTTAAGTTTCGGCTGCCATACGATTTTATCGGCAGAAAGTTTCTCTATGAGTTCGTTTCCCCTTATCGTTTCCAGTGTGAATTTATTTCCCGTCAGATTACTGATGTTGTAACTTTGCAGGTAAGCATATACGTCAGGAGCTACTTTCAGGTGAACGTCCCTTCCGGAAAAATAGTACTCGTCTTTGGTGTACTGCTGCTCGAACGCCACCCTGATTTTATTGGCCTTCGGCAAAAACCATCCGACTGATATGAATGTAATAATACCCAGAATAGTGGCTCCTGCGACATACGGAGCCAGAATCCTGCTGAAACTAATCCCGGTACTGAGCATCGCTATGATCTCCGTCCTGGCCGCTATACGGGAAGTAAAAAAAACCGTGGCAATAAAAACAATCAGCGGACTGATGAAATTAAGCCAGTACGGCACATAGTTCATGTAGTAGTCTATCAGGATTTCCTTGACCGGCGCCTTGGTCTTGATAAAGTTGTCCAGCTTCTCGGTATAGTCAATCATGCAAATGATAAGCACGATGGCAAATCCTACGAAAACATAGTGGGAAAGAAGGTTTTTTATCAGGTAACGGTCAAGAATTTTTATCTTCATGAAGAGAGATCATTCTTTTGAACTAGTATATTTCTCGCGACCTCCTGACTGATAAATACAGTGCCTCCACTCGGCATCAGCGCTATCAAAACAGAGCGATCATAGGTATTGACCTCTCTGACACCAATTTCATGACCAAGGGCCAGTCCTATGCGATCGAGATGCTGCAGAAAAGCAGGTGAATGCTCGAGTACACCCATCACAGACACGAATTGCCCGGCCTCCACTTCCGACAGGGTATGGTAGTCATTGGCAGGCATATTTCCTCCTGAATCGGGGATAGGATCTCCATGCGGGTCAAACTGAGGAAAGCCCAAGTAAGCATCCAGCCGCTCCACCAGCCGCTCTGACGGGATATGTTCCAGCTCTTCTGCTATATCATGTACCTCATCCCAGCCAAAACCAAGCTTCTCCACCAGGAAAACCTCCCACAACCTGTGCTTACGTATTACTTTTAGGGCCACTTTCCCCCCCCTCTTCCGTCAATCGCACACCCTGATATTTACGATAGTGAATCAGGCCTTTCTCCGAAAGCTTTTTCAGCATATCGGTCACAGACGCCGCACGCGTGGAAGTACTTTCGGCCAGTTCATTGGTACTGACTTCAATTTCCTCCTTACCTGAAAGATTATGTATAATTTTAAGGTAATTCTCCTCTGTGAACGAAGTATGCATTTGATATAAAAACTTCTAAATACCTGATATCTCAAAACCTCAGCCCGATTCCCGGAGGCATAGCTTACAAAAATACCATAAACATTTATTATTAAAAATTTTCGGACAGGTCGCGGCGAACCATAAACCTACGTACTGCCGGGTTCCGACAGGAAAATACCTGACGGCAAAGTGCTACAGACAAAGGTGTTCCGGGTAAATAAATATTTCCGGTTACGGCGACAATATTACCCAGGGTTTTATAACTTTCGCGAATTTTATAGCACGAAAAAAAATGAATCCCCACAGCAGTATAGACAAAACATCCACAGCCGGCCTGCTGGTTGCCCTGGGTATAATTTACGGTGATATCGGCACGTCGCCCCTGTATGTGATGCAGGCGATTATCAACGAGTCACGCATTACCGATTTTGTAGTATACGGCGCCCTCTCTTGTATTTTCTGGACCCTTACCCTTCAAACGACCCTGAAGTATGTCATACTCATCCTGAGGGCCGACAACCGTGGAGAGGGTGGTATTCTTGCCTTATATGCCCTGGTGAGAAGACGTGCCAAATGGCTGGTCGTACCGGCAGTCATCGGCGGAAGCGCACTGCTGGCCGATGGGATCATCACACCGCCCATTTCAGTTTCCTCCGCCATTGAGGGCTTGCTGATCCTGAACCCGCACATACAGACGATTCCGATCGTTATAGGCATACTCACCTTTCTTTTCATGCTGCAGTCCTTCGGGACAAAGATTGTGGGGAAGGCATTTGGACCTCTGATGCTCATCTGGTTCCTGATGATGGCCGTGCTGGGCCTCTATCAGATCATCGCCCATCCGGAGGTGCTGAAATCACTAAACCCGTATTACGCTTACGCTTTGCTTACCCAACACCCCAGTGGTTTCTGGCTGTTAGGCGCAGTATTTCTTTGTACGACAGGGGCTGAAGCCCTCTATTCGGACATGGGTCATTGCGGACGGGCCAATATCCGCTTGAGCTGGGGATTCGTCAAACTTTGCCTGATGCTGAATTACCTGGGCCAGGGTGCCTGGCTTATTGTTCACGCGGGAGAATTCCTCAACGACCGGAAGCCCTTCTTTGAGATCATGCCTGAATGGTTCCTGCTCACAGGAATAGCCGTTGCTACACTCGCTGCTATCATCGCCAGCCAGGCCATGCTGACAGGCTCGTTTACACTTATTTCCGAAGCCATACGACTCAATTTCTGGCCAAAGGTAAGGCTCATCTATCCCAGCACGGAAAAAGGTCAGCTGTACGTGCCGAGTATCAACTGGCTGCTCTGGGCCGGCTGTGTGGCAGTTGTGCTCTTTTTCAAGAAATCGTCCAACATGGAAGCGGCTTATGGTCTGGCCATCACGCTTACCATGCTGATGTCCACGTTCCTGTTCACTTATTACCTCTACGCCAGGCGTGTACACCCTTGGCTGGTCATTTTGTTTCTGGCGGTGTACCTGGCCATTGAAACTTCCTTCCTGGCGGCCAATCTTCTGAAATTCACCCATGGAGGCTGGGTTTCCATTCTCATCGCCTCGCTGATTACGGCTGTCATGGTGATATGGTTACGGGCCTTCTATATCAAGCTTCGACTGACGGAATATGTTAAACTGGACGACTATATCCCCATGTTGCGGGAGCTTAGCCGGGACATCAGCATTCCGAAGTACTCGACGCACCTGATTTTTATGTCCAATGCGTCCCGGACCAACGAGATCGAATCCAAAATCATGTATTCCATTCTTCAGAAGCGGCCA
>CAZAVR010000472.1:0-3636 GCA_964488435.1 uncultured Cytophagales bacterium
AGTGTATCCGATGTTGACACCTATGCTGTATGATTATACGCATTCGTTTCCGGTGTTGGTGGCCAAAGTCCTGATACTGGGGGTACTCACGCGGGCGATCGGCGAAGATCCGAACGAGGATGACAAGCTTTCATTTGTACAGCTTCCGCCGAATCTCCCCAGGTTTTACATTATAGAGCGTGAAAATGAGATTTTGTTTCTTCCGCTGGAAGTTATTGTCAGAAAACACATCAAAAAGCTTTACCGGAATGTTGAAATTACATCGACGAATCTCTTCCGGATCATGCGAAATGAAGATTTTTCTTTGGACGAAAGCGATGATATAGAGACGAGTCTGGTAGAGGAGATCAAACAGAAAATAAAGAACCGGCGTTTGGGTAGGGTTGTTAAGCTCGAAATGGAGTCGAACGTCACCAGGGAGTTTGTCAGTTTATTGAAAAAGCGCTGGGAGATTGACGACTACAATCTGTTTTTTAACGATGGTTTCATAGATTATACGGGTTTATGGCAGATAATTCGTCACCCTGAGTTTAAAGATCAGCTGCCATCTGTCCCATCTCCGGTGTTACCATTGGGTTTGCAGCGCGACAGGATATCAGATATTTTCGAGGCCGTGAAGGAGAGGGACATACTGCTTCATCATCCCTACAATAATTTCGAGCCCGTACTGAAACTGCTGGAGCAGGCAGCAGAAGATCCGAAGGTACTGTCTATTAAACTGACGATTTATCGTATCGCCAGGAACTCCAGAGTAACTGAAGCACTGTTGCGGGCGGCAGAAAACGGAAAACACGTGGCGGCTTTGTTCGAAGTAAAGGCAAGGTTTGATGAGGAAAATAATATCAGAGAAGCCCAGCGTCTTCAGAAAGCCGGCTGTTTTGTGATTTATGGCATAGGCTTATTGAAAACGCACACTAAATTGTTGTTGATTGTGCGGAATGAGGATGAAAAAGTGGTCAGGTACGCGCATCTGTCCAGCGGAAATTACAACGAGGATACAGCGCGTTTGTACACGGATACTGGTTTGCTGACCACGGACGAGGCGTACACGCATGACATCTCTGAGTTTTTTAATGTAATCACAGGGCATTCGCTTCCAGGTACCTACAGTAACCTGATCACCGCCCCGCGTGACATGCGGAAAAAGCTGATAGAGCTTATTTCCAGAGAGGCCCAAAATGCTTCAGCAGGCAAACCTTCGGGGATATGTATAAAAATTAACTCATTGGAGGATAGGGAAGTAATAGAGGAGCTTTACCGCGCCTCGCAGGCAGGTGTTCCGGTGAGATTGATTGTAAGAGGGATCTGTTGTCTCAGGCCGGGCCGTACAGGACTCAGTGAGAATATTACAGTTAGGTCTATTGTGGGTAATTTCCTTGAACATTCACGGATTTTCTACTTCCATAGTAATGGAGAACCCCTAGTGTACGGAGGCTCGGCGGACGTAATGGTGAGAAGCTTTGATCGTCGGATCGAGTCTTTGTTTGCCTTTGTAGATAAGGATGTCCGTCAGGAGGCGATTTGTATTCTGGACTATAATCTCAGGGACAACGCCAATGCCTATGAGCTACGGGAAGACGGGAGTTACGTCAAACGACATCCCGCAGAAGGAGAGGAACCTTTCAATATACATGAAAAGTTTTTTAAACTTACTATGCAGGATGTCAGGGAGTCGTGCTTGTTTCGGCCGGTCGTAAAGCAAGTCGATGATGCTCAGGAGGGTGCTTTTTCAAGCGTGGCAGACGAATCATAAATCGCAGTAGGGAGTTTGTTATTTTGCGCTTTAAAATAACTACTTTTAAGCCCAAAGTAACCTAATACCCTTTTTTATGGAGCGTTTCACCGGGCTGTTTGGCATAGCCCTTATACTGGGTTTGGCCTATGCCATGTCAAACAACAGGAAACAGATAAATTACCGTACAGTTGGCGTGGGATTGCTGGTCCAGTCCGCCCTCGCTCTCTTCATCCTCCGTACGGACGCAGGGCGTAATCTCTTTCAATGGCTGGGCGAAAAAATTCAAAAGCTTCTTTCCTTTTCTGAAAAGGGGGCCGACTTTGTTTTTGGTTCTCTGGTGAGAAGTGACGTCATGTCGCAGACGTTTGGGAAGGGTAATGATTTTATCTTTTTCTTCAGGGTGATTCCCATGATCATTTTTGTGGTGGTTTTGGTCAATATACTCTATCATCTGGGTATTATGCAACGAGTCGTTTCGGTGATCGCACGTGGCGTATACTGGCTCATGGGGGTGAGCGGGTCAGAAGCTCTTTCCAATGTTGCAAGTACTTTTGTGGGTCAGGTGGAAGCGCAGATAATGATAAAGCCTTATCTGAAGGGCATGACCAGGTCGGAGTTGATGGCTTCGATGACGGGGAGCTTCGCCTGTATTGCCGGCGGGGTGATGGCCGTTTACATATCATTGGGTGTGCCAGCTTCCTATTTAATAGCCGCCAGTCTTATGGCTGCACCGGGAGCACTTGTTATTTCAAAGATTGTTTTTCCTGAAACCGAGGTCTCTGAGACAAAGGAGTCCGTCCGGCTTGAAATCAAAAAAACACATGCCAACCTGCTTGACTCCATTGCGGCGGGGGCCAGCGAAGGTTTGAAAGTCGGATTCAACATAGTAGCGATGTTGATCGGATTTATAGCGCTTGTCGCTTTAGTGGACTACCTTTTATTCCAAATGGGGACATGGATTTCCCTCCCTCAGCTGAGCCTGAGTTATATTCTGGGTAAAATTTTTTCTGTATTTGCCTGGGCTATGGGTGTGCCTTTCGAGCATATTGAGCTCGCCGGATCATTGATGGGTACAAAGATGGTTATCAATGAATTTGTGGCTTACCTGGATCTGGTGAAGGTAAAAGATCAGATGGACAGCAAGACTTTGATCATTACGAGTTTCGCCTTGTGTGGTTTCGCCAATTTCAGCTCAGTAGCCATTCAGGTAGGGGGGATCGGTGAGCTGGCTCCTTCCAGAAGGGCGGATTTGGCTAAACTTGGATTCAAAGCGTTAATTTGTGGTACACTGGCTTCTTATATGTCAGCTGCAATTGCCGGCATCTTAATTTGATTTCGGGTGCTGTGGTGTTTTTTTATCTAAAGGTTGTGGTTTTTGTACAAGCTTTGGTAAGTTTGCGTCATAATTGCACAGGACTATAATCCCGCCATGAATGTGATTTTAAATCGGTTGCCTAACTTCGATTCCGGCAGTCTGCTTCTATTTTTCGTTGTTTTTTTTTCGACTCAGTTTACATTGCATGCCAGATATGGGGATGTCTGTTTGTCAGATACCGTCATATCGGTAAAGAGGTCACCTGGAGTTCCCGGTCTTCCTGAGGCCGGAGCCTTTAAGAAGATATGGCCGGGAAAGACAACCAGGGATGTCAGGTTTATGGCTATCGGAGGCTCTCTTTCGGCAGGCATGAGAAATGGCGGACTCTACAGAGCATCACAGCTTACTTCTTTTCCTTCGCTGGTAGCCAGGCAGTTAGGGGTGCAGTTCAGGCAACCGTTATTTGATTATGAGCATGGAAACGGCTCAGGATATAAAGTGGCTTCCCGGCAGTCAGGTAAACTTGTAGCGTTTATAGTGTTTGTTAAGGGCATCGATAATCTCATTGGCAATGATGGCCTGACCG
>CAZAVR010000473.1:0-3633 GCA_964488435.1 uncultured Cytophagales bacterium
CCCTTTTGAGTACACATTTGCCATTACAGCTGTGGGGCAACCATTGGCTTGGATGGAAGTAAGTGAACTACCTGATGAGATGTTTTCAACTGCAGCCACTATAGAAAAGTACAAAAAAGTCCAGAACGATATCCATCGCGGAAACATTTTCCCTATCGGGAAAGAACCATCCGGAACCAGCTGGACTGGATTTCAATCCATTCAGGAAAAAAAAGGCTACTTTCTCATTTTTCGTGAAAACAACAGAGAGGTACAATCTGAGGTAAAAACCTGGCTCAAAGAAGGCGATAAGGTACATCTAAAACCAGTGATTGGAAAAGGCAAGGCATTCAAAACCAAGGTCGGAAGAGATGGAAATATCAAATTCTCCCTACCCGAACCTAATAGCTACGTTCTTTACGAATACGAGCTTTAGGCTCTCGCATATAATCCCTGCCGAGAGGTGGAGCGTAAAAGGATGCCCAAAAACTTATGGGGGCCTCTATCCTGTCTGTATGTTTATTTCTTATATTCATGGAAATGCAACCATAAAGGAAATATAACAAACTAAGCGACTTTCAGAAGGGCTTTTGACGGATACCGAATTTGGCTCGCCAGGTGAGGTGCTGTGGTGTTTTTTGATGGGGTTGCCTGTATTTTGGAAAACTATTAGCAAAAGGGCATACTTAGTTGTGTATATACTCTAGGTGGGGTACAGACCATGAGGGAGTTATACTTTTTTTCTTAAACGCTCTATCTCCCTGCCCAACGTTTGTTTTTCGGTTTCTGAATTCGTCAGTTCGACGGCTTGTTGGTAATGGTATATAGATGAGTCTATGTCCATAGTGGCATGCAGATAGCCCAGTAGCTGATGGTAGTCGCTGTTTTGTGTAAGTCCTAATTTTCCGGCTTCAACCAGGGCTTGGGGGTTTCCGTACACCCTGGCAAAGGCGAATGTCCTGTTCAGCGCCGTAACGGCGGAATATTCAATCAGGAGCAGCTGGTTGTACAACTGCAGAATATGCTGCCATTTATCCTGACCTGTGGATGTGGTGTGCCAGTAAGCGATGCCTGCCTCCAGGTGGTATTTGGATATCTCATTTCCGGTGCACGCGTTGACCAGATAATAATTGCCTTTTTCAATCAGCGACTGGTCCCACAGGTTTTTGTCCTGTTCCTCAAAAAGAACAGTTTCCCCTTGCTCATTGATCCTGGCGTCGAGCCTTGAACTTTGAAAGCACATGAGGGCAATCAGCGCGTTCGTCTGTGGTGTGTCGGTCAGGTTGTGATCAGTGAGCGTCAGGGTAAGGCTTAAAGCTTCCGAACAGAGATCCTTCCGGATAAGGCGATCGCCGGTTTTCGAAAAATAGCCCTCGTTGAAAAGCAGATAAAGGGTCCTTAACGCCGCATCTGATCTTGATTTAATTTCGGCGGTGTTCAAGGTCCTGATTTGGAAATGGTCGCTGCGTAGCGTGGCTCTGGCCCGTTGCAGACGTTTCTTGATGGTTTCCGTTTTGGACAGGAAGGCATGGGCGATTTCTTCCACGCTGAAGCCGCATAGGATTTGCAGCGCCAGACAAATCTGGCTTTCAACAGGGATGGTCGGATTGCAGACGGCAAAAATCATGGCCACACAGCTGTCTGAGATGTACTGATCGCTGAATTCAAAATCATCACCTTTCTCCGAACTATCCGGACGTGTGTTCTCAGGGGTTTGCATTTCCCTGACCGATAGGTGCCTGAGGTGGTCTTTCGCCTTGTTCCCGGCAACGGTATGGAGCCAGGCGGTCGGATGGTCCGGTATGCCGTGGATGGCCCAATGTTCGGAAGCTTTCAGAAAGGTGTCGCTGGCGATATCCTCGGCCGCCTCTATGTGCTTTAAACCAAAACGACGGCACAACACTGCCGTCATTCTGGTATATTCCTGCTTGTATAGCTGGGGCAAAAGTTCGTTATGTGGCGGTTGTGGAGCCATCTAGTCTCTTTTGAGAACTTCCCGGATTTCTATGTTTCCGCCGATTTTAAAAATCGGATTTCCCTTCGCCATGGCTACCGCTTCGTCGATGTCTTCTGCACGTACCACAATGTACCCGCTGATAAACTCTTTGATCTCCGTGTAGGGGCCATCGGTGATCACGTGGTCCGGTTTTACAGTAACGGCACTTCCTGTTCCGGGTAGAAGCGTATTGCCTTTGTCTACCAGTTTATTCTGTGCCGCAATACCGCCCAGCCAGTTCATTCTTTCCTGCATTTGTTCAGGAGTAGGTTTGAAGTCGGCGACGTCCCTGATTCTGAAGATTAGCGCAAATTCTTTCATGTGACTATATTTTTAATGTTCTTGCTGATGACGATCGGGGTCCGGAAACGGGGACAAATTTTATGATTTTTTTTGTTTTGGAGATTCCTCCTGTTTCGGAATGCGGCTTATCTGTCAGGGAATTTGGGATGGGTCTGTGGGGTGGGGACTTTGGAGGACGGGTCGATTGTCTAATTATGTTCTGTGGGACACAGACCATGGAGTAGGGAGTATAATTATGATCTGTGGGACACAGAACATTGGGGAGGAACTCTTGCCGGAATCATCAGTCAAACATCCACTTTGTAGTTAAGCGTGAGTTCGTCCGCACTTTTTCCACGAATTCCCCAATTGTGCATTGGAGTCTCAAAAATTGTAATTTCCAGATCCATCGCTGAAATCCCCAATTCTTTTTCAAATCTGTCGAACAAAAGCCGGTGAAGCTTTTTTTTGACTTCGACGCTGCGCCCTTCAAAAATACTGAGCTCGATAATCGTATGTTTTTCCGTGCGTCCGTCAAAGTAAAAGAAACTGTCTTTGTCGATGTAAATAAAACGATGTGCCTTTTTCTCTCTCGGATATTGAAATGCGTCCACTACACAATCGTGTACAATCTCAGATAACCGTTCTCTGATCGGATGTAATTGTTCTTTGATTCCGAATATTTTGACTTGTCCCATATTGTTCAAACATTGTTTTTTTTATTGCCGAATTAAAATTTTGTTCAATCGTCAACCCTATGCCCGTGCACATCTCTTGCCGCGGCGAGGACATCTTATTCTACCTTGAATGGAAGTGTAATATTTCAAATTTATAAAAAAATGTAATGCAAAGCACTTTACCTGACGCCAATTGGTGATGGCTACTGTATAGGCTTTGTGGGATCGTTTTGGGTTCGTGTTCGAAGGATGGAGAGGAGATTGTGTAATTATGTTCTGTGGGACTGTTCTGTGGGACACAGAACATGGAGGAGGGGACGGTGACGTTCATCGAAACATTCCCTTTTTAGACGGTCGATGCATACAGATAACCAGCGCTTCTTTTACTCTTTAAATTTGTCGGCAATAGTAATCGACAATTTTTTGTCCTTTAGAAAGAATAGGATCCAGATCCAGACAAAGAAAGCCAGTATAAAGGATATGATGGTGTTCTCATTAAACACGTCGATTACATTTGGGTTCGTTTGCAATTCCACAATAGCCTCGTTTATTGTGAAACCCTCTTGTACCAACAAAGCGGTTACTGTAGCAGCATTTCCGATCAGTATGCTGATGATATTGGAGGCAACGATAAGATATTTTGCCAATTTCCCACGCCGACCTTTGAAGTAGTCGTAACCTTTAAGCCCCAGGAAAGCT
>CAZAVR010000474.1:0-3632 GCA_964488435.1 uncultured Cytophagales bacterium
ATGGGGGAAGGCTCAAAAACCGCCCTGCCCATCGTGGGTCGCTTCCTGGAAAAAGTATACCGCGACAAATCCACAGGTATCGAACCCGGGCCTTTCCCAAAACCCAGCTTCCCGATAACTAAAAACTATCAATGTATGGACCCTGTAATTTCAAGCGATACATTAAGTACAGCCGCTGACAGCCTTACACAGGAAGCCGAAGCCGACGAAATTTTCATAGGTCCCCCTCCGCCTCCTGCCCCGTCAGACACTGCAACAAGAAGAAATTAAAGTATGGTGCTTCGAATCATCCGTATTTTTTCACTTTACAGCTGGCCATCGATCCTATGGACATTTCTGATTCTTTTGGCCTGTTCATTACCAGGAAAAAAAATTCCTGAGGCGCCGCTCTTCCCGCATTTTGATAAACTGGTTCACTTCGGGCTGTTTTTTGTATGGAGTATTTTATGGCTCCTGCGTTATCCCTCCAGGTGGTTCCTTGTTGTTATTTCAGGGATACTATTCGGCATTTTTATAGAGTTTTATCAGGAATGGCTCCCTATCGGCCGCAGTTTTGACTGGTGGGACGCGGTAGCAGACAGCTTCGGGACTATTGCCGGAACTGTGCTCATTACATGGCACACACGAAAAGGGTAGACCAAAACATTTATGAATTAAGCTTTATAAACCTCCACTCATGCATTTCGCTTTTTCAGATCCTGTTGACCCCTACAAAATTGTTAAACTGCTTCTTTTCTCAGGATACATTCTCGTCTCTGCGATTACCCACGGGCAAACTTCTCCCAAACTGACCGGAAAAATACAAGATCTGGAAACGAAAACCCCGCTTGCCTTTTCCAGCATCCGGCTGTATACTACCTCCGACAGCAGCTTCAGATCAGGTGTACTTTCGGATGAAAACGGCGCTTTCTCTATAGATTTCAAGCCAGGGGGATATTATGCGCTTATAGAATTTGTAGGATACAAAAGCAGGAAAATTGATCTCTCGAAATACAAAGAATCTGCCGATATGGGGATCTTGTACCTTAATGCTGCCTCAAAATTCTTACAGGAAGTAGTCGTACAGGCTGAGAAAAGCAACCTAGAACTCGCGCTGGACAAGCGCATTTTTCACGTTGGAAAAGATCTGTCCAATGCAGGAGGGAATGCCTCGGATATCCTCAACAATGTCCCCTCAGTGACTGTAGATGTAGAAGGAAACGTAAGTTTGAGGGGAAGCAGCGTCAGAATCCTTGTGGATGGCAAACCTTCAGGAATCGTGAGTTCCAAAGGAGGAAGCGGACTTCAGCAGCTGCAGGCGAGCGCCATCGACCGAATCGAAGTCATTACCAACCCCTCTGCCAGATACGAGGCGGAAGGGCTGGGTGGAGTTATCAACATCATCCTCAAAAAAGACCAAAGACAGGGCTTCAATGGTTCATTTGACGTGATTACGGGACTCCCGGCCAATTTCGGAGGTGCGGCTAATGTCAACTACCGCCATAAGGATTTTAATTTCTTTACCAATTACACCCTTTCCTATCGCAACCTGCTCAGCGACGGCACCCAGTATCAGGAGGTCTATAAAGGTGATTCCACATTTTTTACAAGACAAACCTCCGACAGAAGCTACAAAGCGATGCACCACAACTTACGAATGGGTGCCGACTATTTCTTTGACGACAAAACCATAATTACCGCGGCTTACACCTGGAGCAACAAGAAAGGGAAGAGATATTCTGACCTATTCTATTATGACGCAAAAATGTCAGAAAGTAACAGGTACAGCACCACTTACCGTACGCAGGACGAAACCGAGACTGAACCAAACTCAGAATACACGCTTACTTTCAAAAAAGAATTTGGCAGGAAGGAGCATACACTGACAGCCATACTACAGCACCTGGACAACTGGGAAAACTCCGATCAGTACTTCGGACAAACCACCACCTTCCTAAGCAATGCATCTTTACCGGATGCCTATGTACTTCAGCATTCGGTTAATGACGAAGGAGAAAAACAATGGCTGCTCCAAATAGATTATATACAGCCTTTCGCCAAAGATGCCAAATTTGAAACCGGCTTCCGAAGCAGCTTCAGAGATATGACGAACGATTACTTCGTGGCCGAGCAGCAGGAAAACGGGACCTGGGTCAATCTCCCTGCCTACACAAATGACTTCGTTTATGACGAAAACATACATGCTGTTTATGGTATCTTAGGGAACAAACACCGTAAATTCTCTTACCAGGCCGGTCTGAGGGGAGAATGGAGCGAGGTGACTACGATCCTCAAACAAACCGGGGAACGTAATCACCGAAGGTATATCAACTTGTTTCCAAGCACTCACCTTTCCTACGAACTGTCCACCCGGGATGCCGTGCAAATCAGTTACAGTCGCAGGCTCAGGCGCCCGAGATATAACGATCTGAGCCCGTTTGCAACCCTGTCCGATAACCGGAACTTTTGGAGCGGCAACCCTGACCTGAACCCTGAATTCACCAATTCGTTTGAAGCAGGCCACATCAGGTACTTCGGCAAGGGAACATTCGGATCATCTTTGTACTACCGCCACACCAACGGCAAGATCATCCAGATCAGAACGGTGGACTCCAGCGGATACGCCTTTTCGCGGCCTGAAAACCTCTCAACAGAAGATGCTTTCGGTATAGAACTAACAGGAAGTTTTTCACCCGCTAAGTGGCTGAAACTGGATGGCTCGACCAACTTCTTCAGGGCTGTTATCAATGGAGGCAACCTGGATGAAACTTATAAAAGCAACACCTACAGCTGGGTGGCGCGCCTCAACTCCCGCTTCAGCCTGTTTAAAAATACAGACTTTCAACTGAGACAAAGCTTCGACGGACCTGAAAAAACTCCCCAGGGAAACCGCAAAAGTTTGTACGTTCTCGACCTTGCAGCCAGCAGAGAGATCCTCAAAAATAAGGCAACCCTTACACTGAATGTATCTGACGTACTCAATTCCAGAAGATACCGGACCATTACTACAGGAGAGAATTTCTACACTTACAATATTTCCCGGGGAAGAGTACGACAGATTAATCTGATCCTTATGTACAGGTTAAAACAAGCCAAAACAAATAAGAAAAGTAGTTTGGAGGATTATTGAAGCGCGGCCTTTTACGCACCCTTTCGCCCCCTATTCATAGATGATATCATACATGGTACAACTCACACTGCCCGAAGCCTTGGCTTCCACGTCATAACTACTGAAATTGCCACTTACATTCTGCGGCCACCAATATCCGTCAGATTGCTGCACACGAATCGTGATAGGCACACTAAAAGGATTGACAAAGCTAATGGTGTTCTTTCCTGCTTTTGGTACAAATTCGTAGTAGACGAAAAGGCTTCCTGCCAATTGTTCTTCCACCTTAAGAAATTTGCCTATACAATTACCTGATATAAGCCGGGTATAATCCGTGTTCGGGTTGGCCGCTATTCTGACGTAAGACGAAACCTCAAATTTCAGCTCACAGGTACTTACATTTATTGTGGCATAACCGGCTCTGCTTCCAGAACTAGCTTTTATCCTGACAGGACCTATCACAGATCGCTTGCCTTCTCCTGAATATACGCCGTTTACATCAATGACTCCCACAGGTTCTGCCGTAGCATACTGACTTCCTCCC
>CAZAVR010000475.1:0-3631 GCA_964488435.1 uncultured Cytophagales bacterium
GATCAATGCCGGTATGGATCTGCAGATGTTTGGAAGAAGGGTGGAGCTCATTGTAGATGCCTATATCAAAAATATCACCAGCCTGATTACTATCAATTCCTATCCTTTTACCTATGGAGGTGACATTTCGTATTCTCCGGGGTATCTGAGCTGGCCGGCTGTTAACGCCGGATCTATGAAAAACAGAGGGGTCGGATTTACGCTCAACACAGTCAACATAGACAAGGGGGGAGTGTACTGGAGAACAGGGTTCAATCTTTCTTTTGACCGTAATCGGGTGACCTCATTGCTCAATCCGATTACGCCGTCGTGGAATGCCTCTTCAGTAGGGTTCAGAACGGAAGTTGGCCAGCCGGCCAGTATGATTACCGGGTATTTTGCGGACGGGTTATTTCAGGATGCAGCTGATATAAGGGCACATGCCATTCAGACGTCGAATAACCAGCTGACAATTCATCCGGCTACGGGTACATGGGTGGGTGATACAAAGTTCCGTGACTTGAATGACGATAACGTTATCGATGCAGAGGATCGGACTATTATCGGGAATCCATGGCCGAAATTCACCCTCGGGTTTAATAACCAGTTGACTTATAAGCATTTTGAGCTCAATGCCTTCTTTACGGGAAGTTTTAAGAATGATATTTTGAATTATCCGCGGTATCGTGCCGAAATCCCCGGAAATGGAGGGACATTCGGCAATCAGTGGTCTTCAGTAGCCAACTATGCACGTCCCAGTAGTTATAATGCTGCTGATGCAGAATCGGTAACGCTTACCAATCCCGGATATGCAATTCCCCGAATTGCCCCGGGTGACCCTAACGGGAACAATCGTATGAGCACCAATTTCATAGAGGACGGCAGTTATTTGCGCCTGAAAAATATCACACTGAGCTACAATCTGCCTAAAACCGTCCTTAAGAATTTCTTTATCACCGGATTGAAGGCTTCGGTGGGCGCTCAAAACCTATTCACGTTCACCAGGTACAAGGGATATGATCCGGAGATAGGAATGGTCAATTACGGCGGAACTGTAATGGCAGGTATCGATACCGGCCGTTACCCTTCCGTGCGTATGTATTCGTTTGGGCTGCTCGCCGACTTTTGAGCTACTCCGGACAGACAGACATCATATAAAATTAAAAAATATCCGTATGCAATTCAAGTTAAAACTCGTAGCAGCCATTGGAACGTTGACCCTGATACAAGGGTGCAGCGCAGATTTTCTGGACAGACCACCATTGGATGCACTCACTTCCGGGAGCTTCTATAAAACGGACAATGAAATTCTGGCCGGGACGGCTCCGCTTTACAACATTGTTTGGTTTGATTTCAATGACAAGGCTAACATGGCATTTCAGGAAGCCCGGGCCGGAAACCTGAATTCGAATGACCGCACTGCCTACATCAAGCATGCAGTTTCATCCACTGATGTGGGAACGCTCTTGCCCGGCTATAAGTCATTCTACAAAATCATCGCGCAAAGCAACAGCACTTACAAATCGATCAGGGAGGCGTCAGGAAGTAGCGCGTCTGATGCCGTGAAGCGTCAGGGACTTGGTGAATGCCGTTTCATGCGTGCTACCGCCTATTACTACCTGGTAGCCAATTGGGGCGCGGTTCCTATAGTATATGACAATGTTGCCCAGATTAATCAGCCGCCAGTTCGTAACAAAATAGAAGATATATGGAAATTACTCATACAGGATTACCGCTTTGCAGCCGCCAATCTGCCGGCGACAACCACACAGGGGCGTCTTACAAAATACTCGGCCGAGGGTATGCTGTCACGTATGTATCTGATGCGCTCGGGGCTGAATCAAAACGGAACGAGAAGCCAGTCAGATCTGGACAGTGCCCGGTACTTTGCCGAAAGTGTGATAACAAAAAGTGGACTTATGCTTGCTGCCACCTATAGTGAATTGTTTGAAGGTGCTAATCATAACAGTGCAAAGAACAATCCGGAGAGTTTGTTTTCACTGCAATGGATGCCGATCAGTTCCCCCTGGGGTATTAACAATTCGTTTCAGGCCTACTTTGCCTACGATGCAAACATCACCGGTACCGGCGATGGTTGGGGCGGAGCCCAGGGGCTCTCGGCTGATCTGGTTAAATATTTTATAGAAAACCCCGCCGACTCACTGCGCAGAAAGGCGATCGGGATGTTCGATGGAGATGTTTATCCAAATCTGCAAAAGGCAGCCGGTGGACATAAATACAACAGACCCGAAGCACTCTCTGCCGTTAAGAAATACATTGTCGGTTCTCCGGCCGACAACGGCGGATTGGGTGGGTTTATGTCAGCAAATATCAATTCATACATGTTGCGTCTCGCGGAAGTTTATCTCATTTATGCTGATGCAGTACTCGGAAACAGTGCTTCTACAACGGATGCTAGGGCGCTCGAGTACTTTAATGCGGTTCGGAGAAGGGCAGGAATGCCTTCTAAAACCTCGCTGACTTTTGAAGATATTTTCAGAGAGCGGAGAATAGAAACGGTGTTCGAAGGCAATTCCTGGAATGAGTTGGTGCGATGGTACTATTTTAGTCCGGCAAAGGCCATTGCGTACACTGCTGCGCAGCAAAAGGAGAATTATACCATGTCCTATGTGGCTGCGTCCACGAATCCAAGAAGGTATACCGTGACCTATTCTCCGGCCGAGTTTTATCCCCTCACGGAGAGTACACTTTATCTGCCATTTCCTGAAGCCGAAATTATCAATGCACCTTCACTGAAACAAGAGCCCGTAGCCTTCGATTTCAGCAAGCTGTCAGACTAACTTTTTAAATGGATAAGAAGATGATTCTAAGAAAAATATTCAGGACGCTTATGGGGGTGGTAGCGGCTGCCGGTATGCTTTGGTCATTGCCGGGCTGTGAGAAGGATGGGCTGGATGGTGCGCCCATCATTACCAATGTTCGTTTGCTGGACCCTGCCAAAGCAGATAGCGCTCTGTCGGCTGCTGAACCGGGGAACCTGATCGTCATTCAGGGAGGTAATCTTGGGAGTGTTTTAAAGGTATTCTTTAACGATTTTGAAGCCACTTTTAATTCAGCGCTGGCCAGCAGCTCCAATATCGTGATAGAAATTCCTGCAGACGCACCTACAAAAGCAATGGATGCTGGGGTTACCAATAAAATCAGGGTGCTTACAAGAGGGGGAGAAGCCACTTACGATTTCGTGCTGACAGCTCCTCACCCGGTTATTTGGGGATTGTATTCTGAATTTGTAAAGCCAAACGGTACAGTGGTTATTAACGGCAACTATTTCTATAACATAAGTTCTGTCAGGCTCGGGGATGTTGATTTACAGATCCTTAGTAAAACGCTTACGCAAATTACCGCCAAAATGCCGGCCACAGCATCGGTCGGAGCCATTAAAGTGAGCGGCGAGTTTGGATCCGCGACCACCACATTCAAAGTAAATGATGTGGAGGGACACTTGGTTAATTTTGATGTACCTGCCACGACCTGGGGATCGGAGGTGTGCTGGGGCGGAGCGCCTATAGTTGCCGGTACAGATCCGGATGCGATATCAGGAAAGTTTTCAAGGATAAAGGCAACCAATCTACCGGCTACCGGTTATGCCGATGCCTGGGTTTTTTCCACCTGTTACTTTGAGTTTAATCTT
>CAZAVR010000476.1:0-3615 GCA_964488435.1 uncultured Cytophagales bacterium
GCACTACGACCGGCCTTTCTGCCGGATTACTCGAACCTCGTCAGCTTCGCAGGGTCAGCGCACATTTAATGAAGGATTTAGATTCATGGCCCACATTTGATTTTCAAACCTTGTATTTTCACAACGATACTTTTGCGCCGCGGCCTGCACTACAGAAAACCCTGCGTATCCGGGCCCAATCATTTTTTAAGCGGAAGGCATTGGCACCCGTACTGCAGAAACAGGCATTTTCTTATCAGCTGGATGAGGAGGGAACGGACCCCTCGTCCAAACCAGAGATAAATACAGCCAGTATAAGGGAATCTATGCTCACCGGAAAAGTGGATGTCGTCCACCAGGAAGTCGGGAAAACAGAACCTGTAGTGGATCTTCATATCGAAAAACTTCAACCCCTTGCCGGTAGCTTATCCCCGGGGGAGATCCTTAACCTGCAGCTTTCGGCATTCAGCAAACAACTCGAAAGAGCTATTAGCGGAGGACTTGACGACATCACCTTTGTCCACGGTACCGGCAACGGTGTGCTCAGGGCAGAATTACATCGCAGATTAGGAAAACACCCGAACGTCGAATTTTACAAAGACGCCCGCAAAGAGAAATTCGGATTCGGAGCGACATTTGTCAAAATAAAATAGTGGCCGCCCCCCTCTTATCTCTTTATTAACTATCAATTATTGTTTTTGATGATATCCCTTTCCCGGTCAGGTATAATTTTTTTAACCATTATACTCTGTTCAGCCTGCACCAAAAAAACGACCCTGCCCAAGGCGGGCAAACCTGAAGCGAGGTATTTATTTTCCGAGATGGAAATCAAAAACGAGAAATATCTGTCCACCGTAAATATCCCGGTCTCTATACCTGTAAAAGAGATTGAGAATCAGATCAATTCAAAATTGAACGGATTGATTTATGAAGACAATAGCTACGAGGACGACGACAATGACAACCTGAAGGCCAAGGTATGGAAGCTGGGAGATATAAAAATAGAAGCCAGTGGCAGCACACTGTTCCTGGACGTTCCGTTAAAAATATGGGTAAGCGCCGGATATAAGGTATCTCCTTTAGGCGTGACCTTATCGGGTTATAAGGACACGGAATTCTCGATGAAAATGCGTTTTGCCTCTCAGTTTGGTCTTTCCCCCGACTGGGTACTGGTCAGCAAGACGATGGTAGAAAGCTACGACTGGATAAAAGAGCCCCAAATCAGAGTAGCCGGCGTAAATATACCGATCAAAAGTATGGTAAGCCGGATGCTTCGAACGAACATGCCTCAGATTACCGAAGCCATAGATGAACAGGTAGCGAAAGCGATAGAGATAAAAAAACAGGTGGCTCCTGCGTGGAGTCAGGCTCAGCAACCCGTATTGATTTCCCCGGAGTTTGACACCTGGCTGATTCTTTCACCCGTATCGGTAGAAATGACCCCGTTTAAAACAAAGAACAAGGCCATTACCACAACATTGAGCTTCAAAGGATACACCCAAACCATCACTTCCGCAGAAAAGCCGCTGCGAAGCATAGAGTATCTCCTTCCCCAGTTAAAAACCGTGGCTGATATCACCGATGAATTCAGAATCGGCATTCTCAGTTTTATCAGTTATAAAGAGGCTGGAAGAATGGCAGAGGCCAACTTCAAAGGAAAAAAATTCAGCTTCTCCGGGGGAAAGTATAATATAGAAGTCAACAGCGTAGAAATTTACGGGCAGGGGGAAAAGCTTGTAATAAAAGCCGGGTTACAAGGAAGTGTAAATGGTACTGTCTACCTGAAAGGAGTGCCTCATTATGACCTGCCGGCCGGCAAACTATCCTTGCGGGATCTTGATTTCGATCTCTCTTCGCGAAATATGCTGATCAGGGCTGCAGGGTGGTTACTTCAGGGAAAATTTGCCAGAACCATAGAACAGCAGCTGGTTTTCCCTGCCGGGGAGCAAATAGAGACAGCCAGAAAAGCCGTGCAGCAGTCGTTGCATCACAAGGTGTTGGCCAAGGGAATCGAACTCAACGGGAACATTGAAAAAATCACGCCGGATAAAATTTACCTGACACCGGAGCATATTTATGCAGTTGTTTTCGCGGAGGGAAAACTGGATATTAAAGTGGACGGATTACTATAAAACTGTTCATAAATGCAGATAATTTACATTTGAACTTCGTGCATTTTATATTTTACCAAACGATGTTCTGTCATCGCAACAAAGTATTTCTTAGTTTTGCGAAAGACCGAAAGAGGATAAGCGGTTCTATCGCCTTGTTCAACCCTTGGGAGGACGAGGAGGAAAGTCCGGACAACACAGGGCGCCGTACTTCCTAACAGGAAGGCAGCCGGCTGGTGACGGCCGTCTGACAGCCAGTGCAACAGAAAAGAAACCGCTCTGCTTTTGCAGAGTAAGGGTGAAATGGTAGAGTAAGAGCCTACCGCTGGTGCGGCAACGCAGCAGGCATGGTAAACCTTACGGGTTGAAAGACCAAATAAGTACCGGATTTGAGGCGGCCCGTCTCAGTTCCCGTTATGCGGGACGCCGGTATGGGTAGGTCGTTAGAGATGCCGGGTGACCGGTATCCTGGATAAATGATAGAAGCTGCATGGGAACATGCTTCACAGAATCCGGCTTACAAGCTTATCCGCTTCGGTTTTTTTGTTGTTTCCTTTCCAGGCGGGAAACGATGCCAGTCTATACATCACCATACATTCACTCAACTAATATTCGGTTGGCTTATGAATCTGAAGCATATTTATCTCACTGTAATTTTCCTTCAGCTGGGCTTATCTGCAGCCATTGCTCAGCATCGGGCTAATGAAAAACCTCCAAAGCTAAATACCTGGTCGGTTACGGGCTATGGCGGTATTACCCGCTTTTTTGGAGACCTCGGTGAAAACGAAATCAAACCAGGTCAGGCGGCGGGTCTCACCTATGGCTGGGGACTCTCGCTAAACAAGCAGATTACTTCTGTATTTGGGGCACAGATTGTGTTTCGCAATGGAGATCTCCGAGGTTCAAAAACAGGGGTACAAGGTATTGACCTTGTTACAAAAGAACCTATCATGGAAGGTGGGGTGATTAAAACCTACGATGTCTATTTTAAAAGCCCCTCCTTCCTCCAGGCTTCAATGGACGGAACCGTGAATCTTAACCGCCTCCTGCTGGGACCCAATAAAATGCGGCGCTGGAAAATAGATGCACATGCCGGATTCGGAATCATGTATTTCCACAGCAGGCTTTACGACATGGCTACGGATCAGGAAAAGCTGAGAACCAATACCAGCGGCAGCTCCACCACAGCCGGTACCTGGACACGGAACGGTTCCACCTACACCCGTGAATGGGTATTCCCCGTCGGGCTCTCCGTAAACTACGAGGTGTCTCCCCGCATTGATATCGGGGTGGATTTTCACTACAATCATGTCAATACCGAAAAACTGGATCTGACCATAGGTAGCCTGACCGACTATGACCGTCAGTCCGGGATCTGGGGATTTTATAAGGGAGATTCAAACCAGGATAAGTGGGGATCTGCGATGCTGTCTCTTACCTACAAAATCGGAGGAAGAGCCGTCATGGGAAAAAAAGGTATTTACGATACATCCCGTGGCAAGTATCACCTTCGTTGGGTATCTCC
>CAZAVR010000477.1:0-3611 GCA_964488435.1 uncultured Cytophagales bacterium
TCAACTACTAAGTTACAAATTTTAGTAGCTGTCCAGTTTAAGGGGAGTATTTCACCATATGCTACCGCGTCATATTCAGCTAATACTATATTCCAATCTCCCGAAACATTAGGCCAGGTAATAGACATTGTGTTTGTAAAATTTTGATATACGCCATTACTATGAAAATATCCGTCATATGAAAAATTGGGTCCTAATGTAAGGTGCCTAGGTTCGGTTGCGGGCCTCCATTTTCCGTTACCTCCTTTATACTCGAATTTCAATCTAAGTATTAAGACATATTTATGAACCCCAGTATTATTGTTTATCAAAAATCTATGAGCATTTATTTCATGCACATATTTTCTTCTACCTCCTTGAGGAGGTAACAAATCAAATTCATATTGATTTTGCCCATTTAAATGATCCCATCCAAAATAATTTATCCTGCTAGACTGGTTCCTTTTTTCATTACTATAAAAGCCATATTCACTGGTTGTAACATATTCACTTTTAAGCTCAGATTCATTATCAAGAATATCAACATTAGATATATCGACAACGTACTGAACCCCTCTATCAAATCTCATTGCAGATTTATCTATTGTCATTCTTCCCTTTTTGTTCAATGCAAAATAGTGTGTAGCCGGAAAATTATCAAATAGCCATTTTTTTTCAAACTCCTCGTTATTCAATTGCCCTACAAGCAAATACTTCCCGTATTTCTCTCCGATAGCTTTTTTAAATTCGACATCAATAGATATTTTTGAAATATATTCGTCAAATGTACCAGAATTAGCAAAATAGAACTCCTTCCCATCAAAAAATACAGATCCGCTCTTCAACTGGGCTACAGTTTCTTTTGCTCTCTCGTAACTACTATTTTGTTCTGAGTAAAAAGTTTGATCCTCTTTACAGGAGGCTATTGCAGCCAATAGTACGCAGAATAAGATAATCTTTTTCATAAAATTTCAAATTTAAGGTATAATAAAACCATTAATCTAGTGTAGAAGCCAAAAGGTAACTTTTTTTTATATTATTTTTTTCAAAAATCATCCTATTATTATAAAAACAACTTAAAATGTGTACTTAGCATCAAATTTGGCCCTTTTCTGAGATTGATGGCAATGCTTATGTTTAGAACAAGAGCCTCTCTTTTCATTAGCGTGATAAATACGCTCGCCTGTATCCCAGCAACTGCTGTAGGGAAAGGATGCTGAATTTGAAGTAAATTTAAAAATGAATACTACCCTACCGTTAAAAGACAACTTTACCATCATAATCAGCAGAGCCGATGCCCTAGGCGACATGGTCCTTACTGTCCCTGTGGCGGGCGTATTGAAGTCGCACTTTCCCGGCTGCAGGATCTACTACCTGGCTAAAAAGTACGCCGAGCCGCTGATCTCCCTTTCTTCACATATCGACGGCTTTATAGAATACGATTACCTGTCGGGCCTGCCACGCAACGAGCAGGCGGCGTTCCTGAAGAAGTTTGAGGCCGATATTTTCGTTAACGTCCTGCCGGATAAAAACCTCGCCTTCCTGGCTAAAGCAGCCGGCATACCTTTGCGGGCAGGCACTACCAACCGCTGGTACCACTGGCTGACGTGCAACCGGCTGATCCGGTTGTCGAGAAAACGTTCCGATCTTCATGAAGCACAATTGAATATTCAGTTGCTAAGGTTTTTACCTGTAGATACCAATATCCCCCTATGCCGGATTCACGAATATTACGGCATCAGGAAGCCGCCTTTCAGGTCTTTTTCCTTTCTACCCGAAAACCGAAAAAAAACAGTGCTGCTGCATCCCAAATCGAACGGAAGCGGCCAGGAGTGGAGCATCGACAACTATGACAAGCTGATCGGGCTGCTGGCCCCTGCCGCATACAACGTCGTGGTTTGCGGGCTTCCCCGCGAAGCTGCAAGCGTAGCGCCTTTATTTGAAAAGCATCCGGAGGTGATCAACGCGATAGGCCGGGTAACCCTGCCCGAATATATACAGCTCATCTGCCGGAGCCACGCGCTCGTCGCCAGCGGGACGGGCCCCCTGCACATAGCCGCCATGATGGGAATAAGGGCGATCGGCCTGTTTCCTCTCCGGAAAGCCGTCGGCCCGGGAAGATGGCAGCCACTGGGTGAAAACGCCCGCTACCTGACTTTTGAAGGGCCATGCTCATGCGCCCGGAAGCCAGCCTGCTGCTGCATGGACCTGATCCCGGCCGAAAAAGTGGCAGCGTACATAGAAGCTACCCCTTGACAAAGCGCATTATTGGTTACTATATTTGTTCAGTTAATAACACAATAGAAGAACCGATCGTAATTCAACCACTCATAAACGCCTTAAAAACCGCTACTGGTCAACTCATCCGGTAAAAGCCAACGTTTTATTTCTCCGCAGCAGCAAACTGCACCCTGTCGTATCATGTAGTTTTCACAGATACGGCCTTTTCGTCATCCTAACGACTATTGGTTTTTATTGCTTTAAAATCCAACACATGACTGTATCAGCACTGACTCCTGATCATCAACCGCATAACGCCCCCGACCTTACTTTTTCTATCCTGATCCCTTCCTGGAACAACCTGGAGTACCTGAAACTGTGCATCGGGAGCATACGCAGGAACTCCAGCTTCCGTCACCAGATCCTGGTTCATCTGAATGAAGGGACGGACGGAAGCCTCGAATGGGTAAAGGAGCAGCCCGACATCACCTGTACCTACAGCAAGGATAACCTGGGCGTTTGCTACCCGTTAAACCTGCTTTCGTCCAAAACAGCGACCGACTACATCGTATACATGAACGACGATATGTATGTATGCCCCGAATGGGACAAAGCACTTATGGACGAGATAAAAAGAATAGGGCACAAGTATTTCTTCCTGTCGTCCACTGCAATCGAGGCCAACTCAAAGAAGGCCTGCGCCATCCACCGGAACTTCGGAAGGAATATTGCAGAGTTTGATGAGCAAAGCCTTCTCGGACACTATAAGTCGCTTAATATTCCCGACTGGCAGGGCGCTACCTGGCCTCCGAATATCGTGCACAAAGACATTTGGCAGTTGGTAGGCGGCTACAGCATCGAGTTTTCTCCCGGCATGTATTCCGACCCGGATTTTTCGATGAAGCTGTGGGAGGCAGGCGTCAGGCTTTTCAAGGGCATCAACTCAAGCAAGGTTTATCATTTCGGATCGGTTTCGGTCAACAGGGTAAAGAAGAACCGGGGCTATTATAAGTTCATAGGGAAATGGGGATTCACTTCCCGTACGGCCACGCAATATTTTCTTCACCGCGGAGAAACCTACGACGGTCCCCTGTCTTCGCCGGAAATACCGTGGCAGATCAAAATCAAGAACTACCTGAGGAGGTTGCAAACCTCTTTTTATTATCCGGGATAAAACCGCCCGTGTATAAATGGATGAGGTCTAAATGCCAGGTGGACTATGAAAAAAGGGAGCATCCCTCGCAGGTGCTCCCTATCTTGTCCTATGACAATTCTTATACCTCAGCTCTCACAATTTGTTCGAACTCGCTGACGCTCACGGTTTTCTCTTCCGGAGCCACGTTCCCGCGGAGAAGCTCGTAGACCTTGTTGTCAAATACCTGCTGGAACACTTTCCGGTAGTTATCTCTTTC
>CAZAVR010000478.1:0-3610 GCA_964488435.1 uncultured Cytophagales bacterium
CGGCTGCCTACCGGTTTTATTCGGACAGATTGCTTAAATCATGGACTGCCAGTAACGCTCTCTGATCAACCGGTCTTCGACCTTAAGCCGTATAACTTTAACCTGCACTGGCGCCGAAACCGGTTGTCCGGACAGGTTCTCCGTATTGATGGTTATGCTTCTGAATTCACGGACCCCGGCGCGCTCGGGCAGATCAAAACGCATAACAATGGCCGTATAACCTATGGAAACTGTCCTCTCGGCACTTCTCGTTTCTCCGCTTTCATCTGTTACATCCGTGTAAATCCGGTAATCAAAAACAGGATCCAACTCTCTCTTGATCGTTAAATCGGGAAGAGCATCGAACCTGACTAAAAACAGTCCATTCTCATCAGAAAGAACCTCTCCATGCGCGATTTCGACGGGCTCTGACCGTGGAAACCACCAGCGTTTGAGCAGCCAGGGATACAGAAACCTGGCTTCACGAACCACCCGATATTTTACGCGGGCACCAGTCATCTTATTCCCGGCATACGCCTCCACTTTACCCGTTACACCGATCTGCTCGTTCAGTGCATAAGTATTTTTAAGTGTATCGTACTCTACGAAAAACGTTGGCCGCTTATACGCTTCTACCCTGAAGTAAAATTCGCCCTCTCCTCCCTTGGTATAGACGGAAAAATGGCCACCCAAGCCTGTGGCAGGAAGCCGGAATTCGCCTTTCAAAGAACCAAACGCATTCGTAGTAAGGCTGAGCGAATCCACGTCCTCAAAATTGGCGTTCCGTAGGACAACAGTAATCTTCCGCGAAGTCAGTAGCTGATTCACCTGATCGTCGCCTTTCAGCACAATGGCTTTGAAATACACCGTTTGACCGGGACGATACAAACTTCTGTCCGTAAAAAAGAAAGCTTTGTGACTTCTTTTCTCACCGCCATTGACTTCGTACAGATCGTAAAGCTGCTCATTCATAAACAACCTGTCCTTCCCGTGTCTAATATCAAGCAAATAAGCACGATCTCCTGAAGCGCTTTTATCCGACACAAAGCTAAACCTGCCATTAGCATCCGTTGAATAGACGCCTTTCTTCTCCCTGTCAAATGTTCTTCGCTGGTTGTTATACACTCTTCGCCAAACCTGTACCGAAGCTCCTGCGAGTGGCATACCTTCGTCCCTGTGAAGAATAAAATAATCGTTCGCACTGTTGACAAAACTGATGGCCGACACATGAAAAACCCTAACAGAAGTGGCTGCAGCCTCATTTCCCGGATCCGAATGACTGGATGCAATAAGTGCATAGTCCCCTACCGGTAAACCATCCACCTTAATCTCCGCGCGATGTCCCTGGTAATCCAAGGGGTCGGGAAGTGACTGCTCCCATTCGCGGACGGACTTCTGTTTAAAAAGTTCAGTACGGATATTCTGGTCATACAAATTTTCAAACCTGTTACCTGATCCGCTCTCTATCTTCACTATCTTCAAATATAACGATTGTATATTTCTGTAGTCAATAAGAACCCTGAAAGGCAGATCGGGTAAATTGACCCGTTCGATAGCGTAGGTAAGTGACTTCGCAGTGATTTTATTGACCAGGTTCGAGGCATTTTGACCTCCTTCGGTCTCAGGGTTATCACGAATGACTCTTCTCGCTATTTCGAGGGCCTTAACAGACTCAAAGCGATGAGTTGTATCACCGTGGGGTACGTAATTCCCGGCCTGTGTATCATGCCAGGAAGCCAGTAAATACCAGGCCTGTGCCGCAGCCGGATGGTTTCCATACTTGCTCGTCACCGATTTCAGTGCGGCGACATACAAGGTGTCTTTCCCGGGATGAACAGAATGGTTGTAAACAAATTGGAGACGCAGCAGATCAGCGTCTATCAGTGCGTCAGGATCTTTGTCTTTTTGATGAAAAGCGAGTATCTCCTGGAACAAAATCAGTGCCTTGTATTTCAGGGAAAGTGTGTCCCTTGTGTCGATCCGCCAGGATGAAAATGATTCCACATCCGCAAAAGCCCTGGACTGGTCTATCTGAAACTGGTAAGCAGGTTTGACCAGTTGACCTTCATCTGATGTAAAATAGCCGAGCGCCCGGTGAACAAGGAAATCGTAAAGGGTGGGACGGAGTTTTCGGGTATTACCTGGTGAAAGAACCGGTTCGAATTGCTCCAGTTTCGTATCTCGCAATGTTTGTCTCTTGCTGATCGACAACAGAAAGTAATGACTGATTTTCTCGTTAAACTCCTCGGCAGACCATGTATCGGGATCACTGCTGTTTTGTCCCGACAAGGGTGTTCTGTTATATATTACCCACCTTTTTTGTTGAAAATACTGCTGCAATTTCCCGGCAAGTATACTGTACATAACCGATTTTACAGGCTCATCGGCGTCTGTAACTTCTTCTTCAAGCTCCCGGATGGAAAGCTGGAAATTGTCCTCTCTGTTTTCTCCCTGCAAGGCACTGATATAGAGCAAAGACTTCACCAGTTCCGCCGGCTGTTTATCTTTTTTTGCCAGACCATAAATTTTCTGCACCTCTTCCAGCGCGGATTTCGGCAACCCTTTCTTCACCAGCTCTTCTACCGCCTTCCACCGATCTTCATAGCTTTCTTCCCCTTGCTGGCCTCGTGCAGACATCATACAGATACCTTGGATAATTATTATCAAACAGATCAGTGTGAAACTACTTTTCATGACTTAGTGTAATTTTATTAATGTGGCCCTCCATTTTGATAAGCGCCGGGTAAATACAAACAACGATGATTTGTTTTCTGGGATATGCCATTATGTTGGCTACAAATCAATCAATAAACGGCACAAACCAACTTTCATTTTACTCCCCGCCATTTTTTAGCGAGCATATCCGCGATAATTTTATATCCCAGGTCTGATGGGTGCAATCCATCATAGGTCATAAAAACTGCTTCTTTCGGATACGGGTATACTTCCGTCGTCGGATCAAACGGAATCGAAGTGTATGCGGGATATGTGTAGTCGCGCATCTGACCGGTAGCAGGATCTTTGAGCCTTTTGAAATGCACCATATTTGCTGGTACAATTCCGCCCTTGTGAAAAAGATCAACCACACGAAATCTTTCAAACTTACCTATATTGATAACGGCATCAGCAAACTGCTCGAGATACTGCCCGTTTTTCGGCTGATACGATCCGAAAGCATTGTTCTTAAAGTTATTTAAGTATACAAAATCCCCCCTCTGCATGGGTGTAATCAGGATAATTTTCGCTTTTTGGTTAAGCTGTTTCAGTTTGTTTGTGATCACTCTGAATGCTCCATAAACTGTACCTGTTCCTGTATTGCCTTCGTAGTCGGACATAGCGCCCAGCGGCTTCCCCTGCCACCAATCGTTAGTTCCTAAAAAAACTGTGTAGACATCGGCCGGTGTCCATCCCAGCGTTTCTATCTTATCAGCAACATTTATAGAAGTCCAGCCATTGTAACCTTTATTTACATACTCCAGATGAGGATTTCTCGAAGTCAGGATAGACATATATCCTCTGGTGATACGATGGTCTGTTTGGTCCGGATGATCATTGAGATAGGTAATGGAGTCACCTATGGCCACCCAGGTTATTTTTCTGGGGGCGCCACCTGACACTGTTATTACCAGCA
>CAZAVR010000479.1:0-288 GCA_964488435.1 uncultured Cytophagales bacterium
CCTCTTCTAATCCTACCCCCGAAGTAGCTCTTGAGCCCCAATGGTATTATAGTTCCTGCTGGGCGGCCAGTCTGGCGATGGCAGCCAGGATGCTGGCGCCTGATCACGATAAGTTGAATCAGTGTTATTTCATTCATAAGAAGGAAAATGAAGCGGGGAAATGCGGGTGCTTGGAACGCATAGGTAATCCTCTGACCGGAAAGATTATTGAAACCCCTATCTATTTAACTAAAAACAGCGATTGCGAAATATACGATACAAACACGGGTACAGCTGATTCTGAAGAGG
>CAZAVR010000479.1:298-3609 GCA_964488435.1 uncultured Cytophagales bacterium
TGAAAAACTTGCAAGAGAAATTACTGAAAAGACTCATCGCACTCCCTCACCCGTCCCTCTCTGGCTTCTTCAGAAAAAAACAGGCAAAGGAGAACCGGTTATTTTCTACTATTCATTTGCCGACCTTTATAATAATTGTTACGGCGATGAACATATTTGCCTTATACATGCAATCGAAACCCTGGAACGGCACGAAGAATCCCCCCAATTCCTAGTAGCCGTAAAAGACCCATGGCCAATCTTCTGGGGTACCGAATACTATATGAGCTATGAAAGTTATAGTGTACAGCCGGGTTCGGTCAATATATGTTTATGGGACAAAGCTGATCCGCAGTTGTCCGTTGAGCATTCTGACGCGACTTACATACATGAAAATAAGCGCAATATGGGCGACGAACCGGAAAAAGCTGCTGAAAACGTCCTCATTACACTGAAATACATGCTTGACAACAATAAGAATATCCGCTTTCTGAAAAAAATTGGTTTGTCTACTCAAAATGAAGAAGTCAGTTTATCTGTTTTGTCTTACCAGGTACATGATGTCGGTAGCACCATGATAAGCATAAATAATAACCTGAATCAGATCTCTATTGAGAATCTTGATAATACAAGGGATTTTAAAAAGCGCATTTATTTCCTCGTACAGAATAACAAAATAAGAACTGCCATGATAGTATTTAAAAGTATTGAAAAGAATCACTATGATAGCAGATGGTTTCTACACACCCTGGAAAACGGGGAACGCTACCAAAAGGCAATTCAAAAACTCTCCAAAGCCGATGCAGCCAATACAGAAGATTTAGTATTGTTCAGGATAACCGGAGATATAAACGGCGAAATGCTGCTGAAGCTAAAGGCAGCCGTGATGACAACAGAGCAAAAGAAGGATAGGGCCGACTACATAGTCATCAGTCGTATTCGCTTTGATGACTAAATAAAAACAGTTTTTCACTATAAATTCTTTATACCATGTGTGCTAAAAAAAGTGCAGCAGTAGACAATGTCGAACGGGCTGAGGGAGATTCGAAACCCCAGCTTCAAATCGGTATGTTCCTTTCAAATTCCCAGCTGAAATTACTGGCCAATTTTGCAGATGATCCTAAATTTAAAGGTAATAAACCGGACGGTCTCATGATAAGAGTTGGTATGTTTCCTCCTAAAGTAATAGGAGGTGAGCGTAAGGGTAAACATACGATAGAAATTATACCCTACAAAAACAATTTTGATGATGACACAAAATTTGAAAACCTCAGCGATGACGATTTTAATAAGCTTATCAAATATTTTGAGTTCGAGGAAGCAGATAAAGGAATAGGTTATCTTGATATAGAGCTAGGCTACCCTGAACCGAGTAGACCCCAGTTTCCACTAGGAGTGCTAGATGGTAAGACCGACCACAATATATACAAAATCAACAATGAAGAGAACTATGGCGGAGGCGGAGGAGGCCCCAGCCAGATTTACCCTCGTCCGGGTTCCAACGGAAATACCTGATTAACAGAATATAAGATCAGGCATGCAAAGTAAATTCCTTTTAGATTTTTACCACTTGTCAGGATGGGCAGTCATACTGTCCATCCTGGTTGTTTGTATAGCGGTCCGAAAGAATAAAGCTGCGTGGCGACAGCCTCATTCATTGCTGAGCTGGTACCTCTTTATCATTTTCATCCTGGAGGTAGTTACCGCGATTCTAAGCAAGCTTAAACATAATACCCAGTATATTAGCTTCATATACATCCTTATCGAATTCTCATTACTACTTTTTTACCTAAGTATCGTAATCGGGAGCCGATCCGCCAGGATGTTGTCCTATATCATCGCCGCTATCTTTATCTGCTTCCAGCTATACAAGGCTTTCGACAATAATACACACCAATATTATGATGCAATCGGCATCTTTGTGAATACGTTTATCCTGATCGTTTACTCCTTCGTTGTACTAACGCTGCTTTTCAGAAGAAGCCCTGAGCAGAACTTGAGACGCTCGCCCGACTTCTGGCTTACCGGTACCATCTTCTTTCTCAACTGCATCGATCTTGTTATTTTTGCTTTAACTACCGTTACGTATGATGCTATGAGTGAGTCGGCATTTCTTGCACTGCATATAGGCCGGAACCTAATAAAATCAGGTTTTCTATTCGGCTACTATCGGGGAATAAAGTTGTTGAGTTAAAGAACAAGGTTTTCTGAGTTATTTATTAACTGTGTTTGACCATAAATAAATCACTATTTCTTGTGATTTACAGGCGTTCGTCCGTATGCGAACTTTGAACAGACAAACCGTTCAATACCCGGTATAAAAACTGTTCAATATTTAAAAACTGAATCACATGAAAAATCTTTCTCTATTCGTCAGCGTGGCTACCATCTGCACGCTCTGCATTTCCTGCAACATATTGGATCCGGCTCCGGCCCCGGTTTCAAAATTTGAATTCGATGTGGGTATTGATTTTCAGGATATGGTATGGTTTTACAATCGTTCCGAAAACGCCACCGAGTTTCATTGGGATTTCGGCGATGGGGAGACGTCGCAGGAAGAGCACCCGGAACATGCCTATAAAAAAAACGGCACCTATACCGTGACGCTTACTGCCTCCAATAAAGATAAGAAGAACACCTATACTCAGGAGATAACTATATTCTCACCGACCCTCTTCCTGGTACCTAAAAACTGGAAATTGGTATCCGCCTCGGGAGTTCAGTATATTTCACGTGCTCCGGGATTTCCTTATGAAACTATAAAAGCGGTCAATTCAGCAGAATATTCTAAGTACGGGATTATTGAATTCCGGAACTCCAGGGAACTATTTTTTCCTGAAGGATTTGGGAAATACCAATTCAGGATCCTGACGCAGCCGAGCGGCCAACTATATTTAGAGTACGTTATACTAAACGTCCCCACCAGCATAGGTTATGCGCTGATAGATATCGATACCCGGAACGAATCGTTTACATTAATTTTCAACCAGGAGACACAAAACAAAACCTTTTCGGAAGCTGGTCTTCCTCTTTGGCACGCCAGAGGAGACAGTGAAATGAGGTTTGTATATAAACGGAAGTGACCTGGATAGACTTCGGGATGAAGATCGTCCGGGATTAAGCAGCCCGGTCTCTCCATCTCTCTGCTCACTCTTACCCCCGTTACGTATGATGTTAAGAGTGAGTCTACATTTCCAAAACTGCATATATCAGCCGTAGACTACTCAAATAAATAACAAAATAAAAGACTATGAAACGATATTACCTTCTCGGGCTTTTTTCTATCTTATCGCTTAACTTATTTGCTCAAAATAACCAACGACGTATTCTGG
>CAZAVR010000480.1:0-3599 GCA_964488435.1 uncultured Cytophagales bacterium
AGCGGAGACGAATTTTTTATAGGCAATACGCACCTTTTGTATGCCTGTAATCCCTTGAAAAAAACGTTGCGGAGCATTAAATTCGAGGCAGCCGCGACAATAACAGCGCTTTCGGAAGACCGTCTGTGGGTGACCAACATTCAGAAGCAGGTATTTGAAATAGATTTCAGCAGAGCCCAAACGGTGGCAGTGGAGCTATCCAGGTTTAAGCCTTTTCCGGCTTCTCCGTTTTTGGAGATCATTGGAGCGGTACCACTTGACGCCCATACGGTCTTGACGGTGACAAGTCAGGGATGCTATATATATGATCATGCGTCGGGTCAGTTTCAAAAAGTTACCACCTACTACTACGGTTCTGTTTTCCCTGTGACCGAAATCTACTTTTCTTATTTTGACAGCCAGGGGATGTTGTGGCTGGTTAATCAGCAGGGAATACTTTTTATGCGACCGCTGGAGCGGGGATTTCATTGGCGTAACCATTTTGGTCCCAAAACGGGAGCGACCAGCAGCATTATTTATGCGATTTCGGGAGACAAAAAGGGGAATGTCTGGCTGGGGACGGCAGCCGGACTGGTAAAGTACGATCCCGGGAGCGGGAACGCCGAGGTACGCTATCCCAGGCCAGGAAAATTACATGAGGGTAATCTTAATCATTCGGTCAGAGGGCTTGTGTGTGACGAAAGACATATCATCTTCGGAGCTTATTCCGGCGGCGTACAGATATATGACCCAGTGCTGAATCAATTGCGACGTCCGGTGTATCCCGATGGAAGAGAAGGTGCATTGCTGAAGCAGGAAATAGAAAAGGACCACATCTACGGGATTCATCAGCTTAAAGATGGCAGGCTGCTTATCCTGGCCGATTTGAACTGCTATTTGCTCAGTAAGGAGAACTATAGGCTGAAAAAACTGACGTTCCGTGGCGCAGACTACATCCTTCAGTCGGCAGTGGAAACTTCTACCGGTAATCTGTGGATAAGTTCGTATCGCGGGCTTTTGTATTTGGATCGTAATTTTCAGACACTTTATCAGGACACACTTTTTTCTCCTAACAGACTCGTTTCTTCTATTGTAGCAAAGAATGATTCAACCGTATGGGCAGGAAGCACAGGTTTATTCGAAGTGAGTGTGACCCGGGGCGGGCTGACGAAAAAAAGCCTTCTGCCTTCACTTGAGAACCAACACATCACGGCTCTGTTTAAAGATCCCTCCGGAAAGCTGTGGATAGGAACTGACAAGGGGCTCTGCCGTTTTACTCCATCTACCGGAAAGCTTGAATGGTTTGATTTGTGGGATAACCTGCAAAACAAGCAGCTTAACCCCGGTAGTCTGTACCATACGCGAGGTGGGTTGCTTTACCTGGGAGGCAACAGTGGGTTGAATTATTTTGATCCGCTGCTCATCGATCCCAAAGAGGAACCTTTGCACGTTGTGATCACGGGAGTCAAAATTAATCACTCGGACTCCGTGATGTTACGAATGAGCCCGGAACCGGCCGGAGTTTCACTTGAGTCTTCGGCCGGCGGAAGGTTTTGGCCGGGCGCGGGAGAGCTGGAGCTGGCCTGGAATCAAAATGCGGTTGAAATAGATTTTTCAACTCCCTACTTCAGAAATCCGCGGAAACTTCAATACAGATACCGGATGAAAGCGGTCGACAGCAGTTGGGTATGGAATGGATCGAATAACAGCGTCCGGTTTTCCTCTTTAGCACCCGGTCAGTACTCCTTTTCTGTGGCGGCCAGCGCAGACGGAATAGTGTGGTATGAAACCCCCGGGCCATTTGAATTCAGTATTCTACCTCCTATCTGGAAGAGGCCCTGGTTTGTTCTCTTGTCAGCTTGCCTTGTCATTGGTATGGTCTATGGGGTGATAAAAAAGCGAATTTCCCGTATTCGCAAAAGGGAGTCGCAGGTGTATGCACTACAAAACAGAGCTCATTCGCTGGAAAAGGAAAAGGCGCTGGCTATGTATGAAGGTTTGAAGCAGCAGCTGAATCCACATTTTCTGTTTAATTCATTGACTTCGCTCAGCAGTCTGATCCGTATCGACCAGAAACTGGCGGGGGAGTTCCTTGATGGACTGAGCCAGACGTACAGGTACATTTTGAAGAACAGAGACCATGAACTGGTGCCGCTTAGCAATGAAATTAAGTTTGCGGAGACATTTGTAAGGCTTCAGAAAACGAGGTTCAGAGATGGACTTGAAGTAGTTTTTCCCGGTCAGGGAATCGATCAGAACTGGCTGATCGCTCCCGTTACATTACAAAATCTTATCGAGAATGCTATCAAACATAATGTGGTCTCTCAGGACAGCCCGCTTGTTATCAGGATTTCTTTGGAGGAGGGTTATTTAGTCATACGGAACAATCGTCAGAAAAAGAGCTTCGTGGAGACAAGCAACAGGCAGGGGCTTTCCAATCTCAAGTCGTTGTATGAATATCTCTGTGAGAAACCGGTGGAGGTAATAGAAACACCCGATTATTTTCTCATCAGGATTCCTCTCATTCGCTCCTGAAGAAGGGATAGGACAATTCGTAATTTGGTTTGTCGGATATGTATCCGGAGGTGAGTGGGACTGCGGTTATTTTTTCCGGTGCATAAGGAAAGCACCTCGATAGTCATTTTCTGCACTTCGGGTGTAAATAATTGTGACTATCGAATAAAAAGTCAAAATTCACCCCGGAATTTAACCGTCGTCACGTTTTTAATTTATGTCTCATTCAATACACGAGCAGATCAGAACTGTAAAAAAGACCTGGTCTTTCTTTCGTAACATGCCGTCTGAATATGTTGGGAATGTTTTTTATTCCAAGTTGTTTCTGGACTATCCGGACTTGGAAATGAGATATCCAAGAGACTTGAACGAAAGGAGCGAAGACTTGATGAAAATGGTGAGTAAGGTGGTAGGGCGGCTCGACAGGCGGGAAGATCTGGTGTATGCTCTTGCCGAAATCGCAGCTCGGCCGCACAAAGCCTGGGTGACGGAAGCGCATTACAGGAAGGTGGTCTCAACCCTGATTTGGACGCTGGAGAAGGGTTTGGGTAAAGACTGGTCTCCGGAAGTAGAAGAGGCCTGGAAATCCTGTATCCTGATGGTAGAAGAGCTTAATGCCGTCGTGATAAAGAGATTGCAGACGGATATTCCGAATTGAGCTATCCGGTACAGCGCCTTCTGTTCCGGGACGGGTTGAAGGGCACTGCACCGGACCTGAAGGCTTATTGCAGTGCCAGACGCTGGCAGGTATTTACTTCAAGTTCTGCATTTTTTTTCGTCCAGCTTCCCACTTCGTTCCCGTTTTTATAGCGCCTGGCTTCGAAGTTATATTTCTTAGTGGCCAGCATACGGATTTTTACTGCGAAGGCGGAGGTTTCCGTCGTGCAGGGCATGGTGCCGCTGACCCTTTCGGTCAGCGTGCCTTTGAGGATTCCATCCACAAATAATTCGATTTTGTCGAAGTCATTTTGTTCGAGAAAAGTATAAATCAAAAAGCTTCCCTCGCCCTGAGGCACAGGTACGGGGTCGTTCCCACAGCCTGCCATGACAAAGCAAGTGAATAAAAGTAAGGCTCTGGTTGCAGAAAGTATTGCTTTCATCTTAAC
>CAZAVR010000481.1:0-3597 GCA_964488435.1 uncultured Cytophagales bacterium
TAGTGCATCAGGAGATCGCCTCCCGCGGTGTCGTTCTCACCGGAGAAGTCGGGCACTATGTCGACAGCGACGGGACCGGCAGGCCAAATGACTTACAGTTTTCTTCAGAGAGCGGGAAGGTCATTTCTGAGGCGCTGTTTCCGTTTAGCCGATCAGACCATTGGCTCCGGTTTAGCATCAGGAATACCGGGCCTGAAAGAAGCCAATGCTATTTGCTAATAGATAATTACCGGATAGAGGAGCTTAAAGTATATATGCAAAAGCCGGATACCCTTATTGAATTCTCAAAAGTGGGTTGGGGTACGCCATTGATTCAGAGGCCTTATCCGCATTATAAAAACGTTTTCCCTTTCGATATCGCCTACGGCGGAGAACTGACCTTTTACATCAGGACTAGCAGCAGGTATCAGCCGCACAATGTACCGGTCGTGCTTACCGGTCATCAGGATCTGACCAACGCGATCCTTGTCACAACCCTTAGCGATGGCTTTATACTTGTGCTGTCACTGTTCCTCTTTCTTTTATCCGTTTATCTGTGGTATGATTCCGGCGGACGGGGCAGCGTGTATTTCTGGTATTGCTTTTATTCGCTTGGTACTTTCCTTTTCTGGTACATCAGGGCAGGCGTCCAGTATTTTAACGAAGCCCCGCTGTCGCCGTTCCTGCAATACATAGCCGAGATTTTCTCTGTATGCAACCTTCTGTCTTACACGGCTTTCGGACTGGTGTTTATGTCACCCGGATCGATAACCCCCTTGTCTTTCAGGTTATTTCAAAGAGCAGTACTGGCCACGGCCGGCATTGCCGCCCTGTCATATTTTATACCTCCGATGCCCAATCCACAGCTCATTTTTACTACAAGGGCGATCCAGCTTGCGGTCAGTATTTTTGCGCTTTTGTATATGCTGTCGGCCGGGCTCAGGAACAGGGAGAAAGAAGCCTATATTTTTCTTGTTATGTTCATCCCTTTGTTTGCCGGGTATATTTTGCTGATGTTGGCAACTGATATTTTCCCCCGTCCCAGTGCCTTTGACCGTTCCTTGCTAATGAAATTCCTGATTTTTTTTGAGTCAGCGGTAATGATGTTTTCTGTATTTTATAAAAGTGGCAGGATTAAAAGAGAGCTGTTTCAGAAGGTAGCCGATAGCGAAAAGCAGATGCTCTATACACAGGTAAGGGTGGAAGAGTCGGAGCGGGAAAGGATCGCTTCCAACCTGCATGACCAGCTGGGGGCCAACCTGGCTATTGTCAAAAGAGACCTTGCAGAATTAAGAAAGATGTCTGTGCCTGTCTCTATAAAGCAGATTATAACCCGGATCGAGACCGTGGTAGCCGAAACCGGTGAAGAAATCAGGCGCATTACGCACAACCTGATGCCACCGAACTTTGAAAAAATAGGGCTAAAAGATTCCTTGCGGTATCTTACGGAAAGAGCCGGCACCCGGGATCTGCATTTTGAATTTACCGTTTTTGGCAACGAGCGCAGTCTTGGCCGGGAAGTAGAGCTTAACCTTTACCGGGTGATTTCGGAGCTGATCCATAATATCCATAAGCACTCAGCAGCTTCCATGGCATCTGTGCAAATGGTATATTTTGAGGATAAGCTCACGATCCTGGTAGAAGATAACGGGTGTGGATTCGAAACCGGGGCTACTGATTCATATGGTATCGGCCTCTATAATATGCGGCTTCGGGCCGGCTATATCGGCGCTGACCTGTTTATCGATTCGGGAAAGGGGGGAACAAGTGTCATACTGGAATTTCGTTATAGGTAAACCGATGCAAGCAATAGGATGAAATGCAGAGGTACACTATATTTGGGAGCTTGTGTCCCATGCGATGTCCGAAAACTCAGCCTCCATAAGAATACTTCTCGCAGACGATCACCTGCTTTTTAGCGAAGGGTTGAGGTCTTTGCTCTCCGGGTATCCTGATTTCGAAGTATGCGGACATGTTTACAGACTGAAAGACATTGAGAGCAAAGTGATGACCCTGAAGCCGGACCTGTTATTGCTTGACATCAACATGCATGGCGAAAACAGCCTGGGATTTGCGGAGGGCCTTCTTAAAGCATACGGCATAAAAATACTCATCGTAACGATGTATAATCAGCCCAAGCTGCTGCAGGAAGCCCGAAAAGCAGGTTTTCACGGGTACCTCCTGAAGGACTCGGGCGGGGAAGACATCGTCCGCGCTGTGAGAGAGATAGCCGTGGGAGGGTATTATTTTGATAAAAAAGTGTTTTCCGGAAGCGCTTTGCAGGGAGAGGACAATGATGCATTTGTACAGAAGCAGAAGCTCACTTTCCGTGAAAAGGAGATTGTCAAACTTATCAAAACGGGCCTTACAAACGAGGAAATTGCCGCAGAGCTGTTTCTTAGTGTTCTTACAATCAAAACGCACCGGAAAAATATCTATTTCAAGCTTGGCGTTAGCAATTCCGTGGAATTAATGAATTTTGTGAGTGAAAACGGGCTTTAGGCTACTGAGTAGCGTTGGCATCAACCTCGGCCATGCGGCAGAAGAGTTTTTTTATTATGCGCTGAAAGAAAATCCCGTATTGGGCGATATCCGCTTCGACGACGTAGCCTTCAATTTACACGCCAGAAATAAAGAAATCGAAGACGAATTTGATATCGTACTTTTCAATGGCGACACTGTCGGTATCATCGAGATAAAACACAAAGTACACCCGGCAGACCTGGAAAAACTCAAAACGAAAAAGGTCGAACATTTCCGGGTGCTTTTCCCCGACTATGCCGGGTACAAATATTACCTGGGCATAGGCGGGTTCAGTATTCCTGCCGAAGTTGCCGGTATGGCCAGGGCTAATGGCATCGCAGTGCTCCGGCAGAAAGGAGACATCGCCGAGATCGAGGCGGAGAACCTGACGATGTATTGAGATAGGCGGGTTCATTGATAGCCGCCCTGTCAACGAGCTGTAAGATACATTTCATTCATTAACACACTATTGGAATATGAAACAAGTCCGCTTAGCGGCTACCCGGGCGCCAATTGCAGAACCGGCACGGATACGGTTTTTGCAAATGTCGAATCTGCCATTTGGCTGAATGGCGCTATTTATGTGTTTACGAAAGATATCTGGTCTAAGACGCGTAACAATTGTGGTCAATGGCAGGCTAATCATACCGTTTTATTTAAAATTCCATTGACTGAAGGCAGCACGGAAAGCAACCCGATTACCGCCGAGTATATTGCTTCTTTTAATATGAAAGTTTCGGATAGCGATAATGGTAATTACCTCCTGCCTTTAGCCGCAGCGATCAGCGATGACCAGAAAAAAGTCGCTTTGACAACCGGCGGGCGATTGTGGGTTTTCTACAATTTTACGGGCAATAATTTTTTCTCAGGAAACAAAACATGGTACACTTACACCGACAATGGCACGGTTCCCGTGGTAAGAGGCTTCGAAGGGATGGATTTTAGCAGTAACACGAGATTGCATTTATCGGTAGACGGCGTGAATGGCCGCGTCATGAGTGTGGATTTACCGGACACGGCTCTTTCCATCGATGATTTCCCGGGCCCGAAAACACAAATGCCGTAGAAATGCCGGGTTAAAACCGATACATACGA
>CAZAVR010000482.1:0-3596 GCA_964488435.1 uncultured Cytophagales bacterium
CGATCGAACGTACGGGAGGAAGCTGACCACCGTCGCTCCAGTTTCTCTCCGCTTCAGAAATATCAATTCCGCGTCCGATTGCACTCCATATCATAAATGGATTCCGCGCGATCAGAGAAACACTGGCTGTCTTAACCAATTTCCCCAGATAACGTTGCGGGACAGTATATCCCAATGAAATCTCTCTCATCTTGATGTAAGAGCGATCGAAAACGTAAGTCTCGTCTATCGTATATGCCTTCTTATAGTAAGTGCGGGCATCGATTGCCGTGGTATTGGTCTGTCCGTTTTGATACACTCCGTCCAGAATAATTCCACCACCTTCCGAAACAGGATCACGTTTCGGGTTTCCCAGGCTGTTTTTACCCACAGTTGAAGCAGACAGGCCGGATCCTTCCAAGAAAGCCATTGTCATCGAATAGAATTTCCCACCCACCACAAAATCAGTATTCAGTCTCAACGTCAGGTTTTTATAGCGAAAGGTATTGAGAAATCCGCCCTTAAATTTTGGAAGTATAGAGCCCAGCGGCTGAGCGTCATCATACAGGTAGTTACCTGCCTCATCTACCACCTTCTTTCCATCGAGTCTCTTGGCTTTTCTTCCGACCAGCAACCCCCAGTCTTCGCCTTTCCGTGCGTTGTTGGTAATAGTTATCCAGTCTGACCCCAATAAATAGTTGGTCAATCCTTCCTGCAATTCTACTACTCTTGAACGGCTACGGTCTGCGTTGATGTCAAACTCCCAGTTGAATCCCGACTCTGACCGTACCGGGTTGGCGTATAAATGGAGCTCAATACCGTTGGTCTGAATCAGACCGGCGTTGATCAACGCCGAATTATATCCACTTGTGGGTACTACCGGTAACGGAATAATCTGGTTTCTGTTGTCATTCCGGTAGGCTGTCAGTTCAATTCCGAAGCGGTTTTGGAGGAATTTTAGGTCCACGCCTCCTTCATAAGAGGAAGCCATACCGGGTTTCATATCCTGATTAGGAAGCGTACCGGGCAAAAACATCGTCGGAATACTGTTGTACGTACTTACGGTATAGGTTAAAGAAGTCTGATACGGCCCTACATCTGTTCCTACCTGTGCATAACCGGCCCTTAGTTTTGCATAAGACAATACACCGGAAGCAGGAAGCAGTTCGGAGAACACCAAGCTTCCTGAAATCGACGGATAGAGGTAAGAGTTGTTTTTCTTAGGCAGGGTAGAAGACCAATCGTTCCGAAGCGACCCTTCTACAAACAAGAAGTCTTTATATCCGATACTCAGGTTCCCGAAAACGCTATTTACCCGGCTTGCAAAACGATAATTCCGGGAAGTAGGCCGGTTTACTGATGCCGAAATCGCATAAAAATTAGGAGAAGTAAGCCCTCCCTCCGTTGCCTGGTACGAACCATCCGTCCGGTTTTTCCGGACATTCCCACCTATATTCCCGAAAACAGAAATTACACCGTAAGTCTTCGAAAAATTCAGCAAACCTTCATAATTCTCTTCTAGAGCGGAGGCAGACAGGTAGGCGAATTGTCCCAAACCACCAGCGAATACGGTTCCGCTGGCAACACGGCCTTCCTGAGTGTAAGCTGCATAATCGCGGCGGGCTTTTATACTGGCAGACAGAAAATCTGAGAATTTGTAGATCAGCCCGAGATTTCCAAATATCCTATGTTGTGCTGCCAGATTGGTATTGGCATACATTTGAGTATAAGGACTATCCCAGTACTTGGCTTTAGGATCTAAAGGGCCGCCGATGTTCCAACTTCTGAAAGAACCGTCTTCATTTTTATAATTGCGAAGGTCTTCGATCGAAATCTGTCGTTGAAACCATTGATTGAAAACTCCAACTGTCTGGTTATAACCGTTCAACGGACGGCTCGAAACTCCCAATACTTCATTACTGATACCCGTTCCCCCAGCTGATCCGAACGCATCGGCTGGCGTATTGGTCGCTTTCGTCGCAGTATAATTGATATTTAATTCTCCTGTCAAACGACTGGAAAAAGTAAATGAATTCCTCGCACTCAGATAATCTTTGGTTTGGCGGCTATTGGGAACAACGCCATTCGTTAAAATATGAGTGTACGAAATCCTGGATGCATATCCCTCTCCAGCTTTAGAGAACGCCACATTGGCGTTATGACTAAGCGGTTTTTCGAAGAAATCCCTTACGTTATTGGGCTGTGGAGAAAACGGTGTCAGCTTTCCAAAGCCCTCTCCCGGCATCCAGGATGCGGCGGACCGATGCCGAGTGCCGTCTAATTTTGGCCCCCAGCTCTCGTCTATGGAATAGTTCAATATATTCTGTCCGTCAAACGACGCCCAGCCCGCGGGATGAAGCAAAGCATTATATTTGAAAGTTTCCCAGGTTTGAGTCGTCCCTCCGCCGTACTCGTTCTGATAGCGCGGAAGCATCGCTACTTCGTCTAAAGTAGCACTGTAATTGACATCTAACCGGGTTTCTCCTGCCTTGGCCCGCTTAGTTGTAATTACTATTACACCGGCCGATGCTCTGTTGCCGTACAGAGCTGTGGCGGAAGGTCCCTTCAATACGGTCAGCGATTCTACTTCATCCATGTTTACTTGGCTGATATCCGTAGGTGTACCATCCACTACATACAGGGGATCCGCACCAGTCAGCGAATTGACACCGCGGACGCGAATATTGGGCTTTCCGAACTTTGCTCCCGACTGGCCTAACACCTGAACACCCGCAATCTTACCAGCGAGTGCATTTCCGACATTCGGGTCACGTGCAATCGTCAGATCTTCCGCCTTGATTTCCTGTATGGAGTACCCCAGTGCTTTTTTATCTCGTTCTATCCCAAAAGCAGTCACGACCACTTCGTTAAGCGTCTTTACATCGACGAGCAAAGTCACCTGAAGTAGCGCCCTGTTCTTTATTGCGACTTCCTGCGTAAGATACCCCACGAACGAAAATACAAGAATACCACTGCTATTGACGACATCAATAGCGAATGTTCCATCTGCTCCTGTGATGGTTCCCGATTGGGATCCTTTTACAAGAATATTCACACCTGGTAAGCCTTCTCCATTTTCGTCGGTGACCCGCCCTTCAACAATCCTGGCGACAACTGTCTCCGATAAGACCTGACGGCTCTCTAAGACTATGGGAGGTTTCGTCCCCATCGCCTCAGAAAGCCCAGAAATGACGTTTTCATCCCCTGACAAACCTGCTGAAGGCTCTGAAGTATGCGTTGCTACCCTACGGCTCTTGGTTATAACGTATACCCCGTCTCCAACTTTTTTTGAATCCCAGATTATAAGGCTGAAGAATTCTTGTGAGATCCTGTTCCAGCGTAGCATTTCCCGAGAGTTGTGCGCTCCTTGCAGGTCGATTAACCAGTTTGTCTTCAAAAAGGATATTCACCTTGTGTTTGTTTTTTAGCTGAATCAGCAGATCCCTTAACGTAGTCGTATATTCGTCTGCAAGTCGGCTATTCAAAATTTGCGGCCTAAGGCCCATTTGCCTGCCGGCAAATCCGGTAGTGGAGGTCAATGCGAAAATAGTTGCCAATAAACTATTCCGAGTTACCTGTAATAAGTATCCCATACAAAACAAAATTTTAGAAACAAG
>CAZAVR010000483.1:0-3580 GCA_964488435.1 uncultured Cytophagales bacterium
CCAACCCATTACTTACGAAAAAATACCTACCAGCATCTACGCCGACGCGAAAGATGCCTCCTGGTCTGTAGCCAGGGAGATCGCATCGCTCATCCGGAAAAAGCAATCGGAAGGTAAGCTTTGTATACTGGGGCTGGCCACCGGATCTTCTCCCAAAACTGTTTATGCACAGCTGGTGAAAATGCATAGAGAGGAAGGTCTTAGCTTTGCCAATGTAGTCTCATTCAACCTGGACGAGTACTTCCCTATGGAGCCGGGATCTATCTACAGCTACCATCGCTTCATGAAAGAGCAGTTGTTCGATCACGTGGATATCCGGGAAGGCAATTATCACCTGCCCGACGGCACCATTCCTGCGGAAGCCGTGGCAGACTATGCCAGGGAGTATGAAGCCAGGATAGATGCCTACGGCGGATTGGATTTCCAGCTTTTGGGTATAGGAGGAAACGGGCATATCGGTTTCAATGAACCGGGATCTCTGATCAACTCACATACCCGCCTCATCACCCTCGACCATTCTACCCGTGCAGCTGCATCTGCCGAATTCGGAGGACTTCACAAGGTTCCGCGTAAAGCGATCACCCTCGGTGTGACGCCTATTCTGAATGCCAAAAGAGTCGTCCTTCTTGCTTGGGGAGAGCGTAAAGCAATGGTGATCAAGAATGCCGTAGAAGGACCTGTTACAGAACGCAACCCTGCCTCTTATCTGCAGGTACACCCTAACGCCACCTTTATCATCGACGAGCATGCTGCGATGGATCTGACGCGCGTCAAAACTCCCTGGGCTGTCGATTCTGTTGTCTGGGATGATAAAATGGTGAAGAAAGCCGTTACGCACCTTTCGCAGGAACTTCGCAAGCCTATTCTCAAACTTACCGACAAGGATTACAATGACAACGGGATGAGCGATCTCCTCGCCCAGCACGGCTCCGCCTACGAAATCAACATAGACGTATTCAACAAATTGCAGCATACCATCACTGGCTGGCCCGGCGGGAAACCTGACGCTGACGACAGCAACAGGCCTGAACGTGCGCATCCTGCAAAAAAACGTATTCTTATCTTCAGTCCGCACCCAGACGATGATATCATCTCAATGGGTGGAACTTTCCAGCGCCTGGTGGATCAGGGGCACGAAGTACATGTCGCTTTCCATACTTCCGGGAATATTGCAGTTGCTGACGACGAAGCTTTCCGGTTCATTGATTTCGTGGTCGATTTCAACAATAAGTTCAACATACAAAGTGAAGGAGCCAACAAACTATTCCTTGACGCAAGAGAGTTCCTTCGGAATAAATCCAGCGAAGTAGATTCGCCGGAAGTTCGCCATGTGAAAGGGTTGATTCGTCGGGGGGAATCCAAATCCACGGCAAGATTTGTGGGTATTCCAGAAGAAAACGTCCACTTCCTGGATATGCCTTTTTACGAAACCGGTACGATACAGAAAAAGGCGATTGGCCCGGAAGATGTACAGATTGTTGCCAATATGATTGATGAAGTCAAACCGCATCAGATCTACGCTGCAGGAGACTTTGCCGATCCTCATGGCACCCACAAGGTATGCTGGGATTCGATCGTCGCAGCCCTTGCCCTGGTAAAGAAAAACGAATACATGAACGACTGCTGGGTATGGCTGTACCGTGGTGCGTGGGCAGAATGGGATATACATGAAATAGAAATGGCTGTACCTATGAGTCCTGACCAGGTACTCAGGAAACGCTACGGGATTTTCAAACACCAATCGCAGAAAGACGGGGTCGTATTTCAGGGCGACGATGCACGGGAGTTCTGGCAGCGCGCGGAGGAGCGCAACCGCGGAACAGCTAAACTGTACGACGCACTTGGTCTGGCCGAATACGAAGCCATGGAGGCATTTGTCCGCTGGCATTTTTAACAATAAGAATTGCAACATCAGGGCCGCTCATCTTTCCACGGAGTTGAGCGGCCTTTTTATAAATCAATTTGTCTAATCCGGCCGGATCCCTGCCAGAGAATAGTATACAGCGGCCTTGCCCCGGCATCACACTATGGTTTGAAAAGTTATCTTTGTCATACGAAATGACGAATCAATAAATAAAAAGACAACACAAATGACTTCATTGGACATCGCAAAAAACTACTACTATCATTTCAATAACAGAAACTGGAAGGGCATGCTCGGGCTGCTGCATCAGGAAGTGAAACATGAACCTAATCAGGGGGAAGAACCCAGGATAGGTCTGGAGAAATTCACCGCATTCCTTCAACAAATGGACGAGAGTTACGAGGAGCAATTAACCGAAATGGTTTTTTTTCAGTGAACCGGATCAAAAACGGGTGGCCATTGAATTTGTAGTAAACGGCGTGTATAAAAAAGGAGAAAAAGGGATGCCGGAAGCCAAGGGTCAAACCTACGTTCTGCCGGCAGCAGCCTTCCTTGAATTCACGGACGGCAAAATATCCCGCGTGACTACCTATTATAACCTTAGTCTCTGGCTGAAATTGGTTTCGTAATGAATCATTCTCTTTCGTTTATTATCAAAAAAGGAAAGGAAATAGAAACGGTTTTCCACGATCTTGCACTGCTTCGCATCCGCGTATTTCGTGATTTCCCTTATCTGTATGAGGGGTCCGTAGACTATGAAAAGCAATACCTCCAAACCTATGCGAATGCTGCGAGGGCTTTCCTTTTTGCAATATACGATGGAGACGAAATGGTGGGAGCCACCACCTGTATTCCCCTGGAAGACGAAACAGAAGAGGTAATCGACCCATTCAGACAGGCTGAAATGGACATACCTTCCATTTTCTACTTCGGAGAAAGTATACTGCTGAAAAATTACCGCGGCCAGGGATTGGGACACCGGTTTTTTTGATGAAAGGGAAGCTCATGTGCAAAGCTTCGGCACTTACCGCACTTGTTGCTTTTGCGCCGTGGACAGGGGAGACAGCCACCCATCCGAACCTATAGATTATCGTCCCAATGATCTCTTCTGGATAAAAAGAGGCTACACTAAATCAGATCAGCTACAGAGCTTCTTCGAATGGCCTGACCTGGGAGAAACCCGGACCTCATCCAAACCTATGGTATATTGGACGAGGAATTTATGAATTGATGAACAGGGCGCTTGTATTCTCGGCTAAAGGTCTGGCCGGCTGTCAGGACAAATTTTTCATGACGCGTTTTGAAAATGGGCTGTCAACCAATCAATTTCAAACTGTAGGGATAAACCTTCTCATCACCACGCGTTATCCTCCTGTGCGTAAAAATGATACAAATCGTATTACCGACAAATAATGACATCACCAGGGTTACCATCATAAATGGACCGACCTTCACGCTGCCGCTAAATAAACTGAGATAGGCCAGACCATAAGTAATTATTGTCCAGGTAATCTGAAAATTCAGAATGCGTCTCCCCAATTCTCCCGCGCTTTGAATTTGGTTTTTTTTGTAAATCCAGAGCACTAGCGGAATAAAAATATTGCCCAGCGGAAAAAACCAAAATGTCAGCGCAGAAAGGTTCATCATTCTCAGGAAACCCGGGTCCTCTTTTAATGACGGTTGCGGCATATCTACAGCCACTAATTCCTCGATGTT